>JABHDE010000064.1 GCA_018673215.1 Formosa sp.
ACTTTGTCCAAGGATTCCTGTGCAATTAAAGGAACATGCAATAACATTAATAGACTTATTAAAAGGGTTCTTTTCATTTAATTAGTATTAAGCAACGGTACCTTGGCAGCTACTTCCTGCTCCAGCAGTACAACCGTAACAATGTTGTGAAACGATAATATTTCGGTTTTGTACCACCTCTTCATTGTACTCAGATATATGTTTAAGCTTGCTGGCCACTTTTAATTTAAGCATTTGATTAAAATCACAATCGTATAAATAGCCATCCCAACCTACCGATAGAGTGTTGGTACACATCACGTTTTGTAGGGTCGAAGCATTGAATGCCTCCACTAGGCTGTACATATACTCTTCGTAATTATCAGATGCAATTAAATAATCCAAAAACCTAGCAATGGGCAGATTGGTAATTGCAAAAAGTTGATGAAACTGAATCCCAAAATCTTCCATCAAAGCATTTTTAAATTCTTTTTCCATGCTGTCTTGGTTTCCGGGTAAAAAAGCGCCGCTTGGGTTGTAAACCAAATCCAATTTAAGCGGACTTCCTGGCTTCCCATAGCCTACCGAATTTAATTCCTGTAGGGCTTTGATCGATTTGTCAAAGACTCCTTTGCCACGTTGCTGATCTGTTTTTCCACGGGTCCAATGAGGCATTGAACTGACCACGTGAATGTGGTATTTTTTAAAAAAATCAGGTAAATCGTAATATTTTTTGTTGGCTCTAATAATGGTTAGGTTGCTACGTACGATAAAGTCTTTAATCCCTAGTTTTGATGCCTCCACTACAAACCATCTAAAGTGAGGGTTCATTTCAGGGGCACCACCGGTGAGGTCTAGTGTGGTAGCCGGAGTATTTTTAATAACCTCCAAACATTGTTGCAGGGTTTCTTTTGTCATGATTTCCTTACGGTCCGGACCCGCATCCACATGGCAATGTTCACAAACTTGATTGCACATATAGCCCAAATTTATTTGGAGGATCTCTAATTTTTTTGGACGTAAGGGAAATTGACCCACAGCGTTAATTTTCGAGGCAAAGGTGGGGAGTTCGTTGTTGTTAAAAATACCATTAGATAAAATTTCTAATTGCCTTTTAGCATCAGCTAATTCTTTTTTTTGCTTTTTTAACGATGTTGTTTGCATACTCTTTACTACGCTTTTGTGGGACAATTTTATGTAACCCAACTTACATGCTTAATTTGTCATATTTATTCATCATTTGAACGCCGTGTACTAGCGTTGCGCCACTTTCGATAGCTGCACCTGCATGAACGGCCTCCATCATCTCTTCTTTTGTAATCCCTCTTTGCAATCCATCTTTGGTATAAGCGTCAATGCAATAAGGACATTTAACCACATGCGAAACAGCCAAAGCGATTAACGATTTTTCACGAGCACTTAGGGCACCCTCTTCAAAAACTTTTCCGTAATAATCAAAAAATTTTGTACCCAGTTCTTCACTCCATTCGGTGATTTTTCCAAATTTTCTAAGATCTTTAGGATCGTAATACGATTTATCTGCCATGAGTTCTGTTACTTTAATTCTGTTTTTGTAAATATAACCAAGATTCTATTTTATATGGAACAATGGCCAACAATTTAACAAGAATTTACATTGCTTAAAATTGAGTAACTTTGATTTTTTTAAAAATCATATCCAATGAAAAAACTACTCCTCATTTTTTTAACCACTTTTTTGTGGTCTTGCTCTAGCGACGACAGTTCCTCAAACAATACCGTAAATTATTCTTTTGAAATTGAATTTGGAGGAGAAATTCATAAAATCCAGGGAAATTTATCCAATAGTCTTTTTACCTCCTTGCCGACCAATCAATCGGTGAGTGTCATTAGTAACGGAATTACTTCGGTTCAGCTTTCTCTTGATGATGTTTCGGCAAGTAATTATATTTCGGGGCAAACTATAGGTGCAGTCATGAACATTGATAACGCAGCGATAGGGGTCAATGAGGGCAGTTTATCTTTAAATGCGATATTCTATCCTTACGTAGAAAATTACCTACAAAGTGTTGGAGTTCCTGAAAATTTTTCTATTTACGGTTTTGTTGAAAATACTCCAGCGCCTTGGGGTTCTGCTGATGCTTCAAGAATATCAAATATCAATATCACAGATCTAGGGACTTCAAGCACAATTGACGCTACCAACGGCACCTATAATTGGGGGGAAACCATCAAAGGTTCCTATGAGGGGACTCTTTATTTTTTGTCGAGTATTCTAGAAGGTTTTACCATACCGGTTCCTATCAAGATTCAATTTAGTGCGGTTAGATTGGTTCAAT
>JABHDE010000047.1 GCA_018673215.1 Formosa sp.
AGATGTTTTCAGAGTTGGTTGCATTAACTAATCAATACTGTATTTCTGGAATTCTTGGAGCTCCAGTTATTGGAGCAATGTTTGATTAAATTGTTTGTTAACTCAAAATCTTTTGGAGTTAGACTAATGTTCGATATTTCGATAGAGTTATCTACAAAGAAACTCCTTGAGAAATCAAGGAGTTTTTATTTTGGAATCAAGTGATGCTTGCATCGTCTTGAGAACAAAAGAGTAAATCAGATTGCAAAGCAATCGAAGTTTCTTTTACGTTGTATTTAACTATTTTTTCGTAACTAAATATTGTTATGGGAGTTTGAATAAATCTTCAACTTTACAATTTAAAGTTTTTGAAATTTTCAATGCCAAAACTGTAGAGGGAACATACACCCCATTTTCAATGGCATTAATACTCTTCCTTGAGACCTCTGCTCTCACAGATAATTCTTGCTGAGTTAAACTACATGATTTCCTAAGTTGTTCTAAGTTATTTAATAGTTTTATATGGTTCTTACCCATAGTTATTCGTTTTCATATTTTTCAACGGCATCAGTTAATTCTTTTCCAGTATTTGGATAGAGATATCCTGCGATGATTGTTCCGATTCCAATTAATCCAACCAAAGCACCAACCCCTTTTAGTATGTCTCCAAATGCAAAATATCCAAGAAAGTATAGACCAATGCCTACAAAAAGTGTGATGACTCCGTTTCTACGGTAATCTATTGGCTCCTTTTTTCTTTCATCAAAAATACTTAACAATTCTTCTAGCTTTGATGCGTCATCTAAGTGTTTGGAAATTTCGAGTACAGTTTCCCTTTGTCCTTTTGCGTCATGATATTGCCAAAAAAACACAGCGAGAGGAATTATTAACCCTACGAGCATTCCAAAAATTGGTATAATAATATTTTGATCCATAATTTATATATTTAAAATGTAACGCAAAGGTATCATTTTTTAATTGACACGCAAACGTTACATTAAAATATTACCAAACTAGTGGCATCTCGATTTCTTTTTTCAGCTATTTCTAAGCCTTTTAAGTATGTTAGGCTTTCATTTCCTACCTTTGTGATATGAACAAATTAATTTTATTACTATTAATTCCATTTGTATCTTTTGGTCAAACGCTCTTCGGTTTAAAAAAAACAGTAAATGGATCTTCAACGATTCCTTTTGATGTTGTCAATATAAATCCTTTCAACGGATCTACATCAATTGTTTTAAGTACAAATTCTTTAATTGCAGTGGCCGCCGGAGCTTCTACATATGATCAACTGAATAGTAGATACATCTGCTGGGGCATAGATACTCAAAACAATCAGAATCTCTATGTAATGGATCTGGATAACAGCCAAACGGAAAGTAACCTTTTTAGTTCCGCACAGGCTATCGAAATGGAGTATGATTTACAAACCCAGAAAGCCTATGGTCTTTGGTGGGATGGAACTGCTGAACATTTTGGAGAAATTGATTTGTCAACCGGATTGGTTTCCTCCATATCAATTTTACCAGGAATTGAAGGAGTTGCCATTGGCAATTCTACATTTGACTCAAATACAGGAAACTATATTTTTATAGGTCAAGAAGGAAACCAGTACAAACTCTACAGTGTTGATGCAGCAACCGGAACAATTATTAGTTCTCCGTCTATTTGGGAAAATGGCGACAGGTATTCTGCATTAGAATTTAATAACCAAAATGGAGGTAAACTCTATGGACTATTTCAAGACACTGATTACGATAATTACAGCCAGACTTATCAATCCTATTATACCGATTTGCGTTTAGCAGAAATTGATTTAACCACCGGAAACTCAACAATAATAGATCCTCAAACTACTGTCATTGGCGGTTATTTTTCTGGCTATGCCGTTGGGGGCTTATGCTTTGATCAGCAAAGTCAAACCTATATTGTTAGGGTGCAGAACGAAACTGGGGGTTACTTAAAGTTGGTGGATGTTTCTAATGCAAATATCATTGCATCAACCGCTATTAGTAATGATAATTATTTTTACGAGCTACAGGTAGATAATTTTTCTTTTGCCAGAGAAGCATATAATTTATTAGCTTCAAATCAAAATGGAGAAAATAATTTAGATGACTTAAAGATTTATCCAAATCCCACCTCTGACTATATTTATATTAATAGTAATACAGAACTAGAAGCAATAGTTTATGACATTCTTGGTAAAGAAATAAAGAGGGAGTATTTCAAAGACAAAGTTGATATCACTTGTTTAGAAAAAGGGATGTATAATCTCAATCTAACAGACGGTATTAATACTTCAACACATAAAATAATTAAAGAGTAGCACACCGCATGAAAAAGTGAGGGACTTATAAATGAGTGTCAACTTTTAAGTATTAAACCAGAGATATCTCGATTTCTTTTTGTTCAGCTATTTCTAAACCGATTAAAAAGGTTTGAGGGATATGAATTATTCATAAAATCACTTTCATAATAAAAGCAGTATGTTTATATTGTAATATAATAAACACACACATATGAACTATAAAATTTTAATGTACGTAACTGCGGCTCTAATTATAGTAAATCTAATCATTCAATTTTTCACGAGTTTTTGGGAAAACACTAATTATCCTAGTACCATTAACTCCGTTTTAGGTATTTTTTTAATTCTGTTTGGCACACAGGTTTTTTCTAAAAAATCTAAATCATAGGGTTGTCTTCTAAGTATAATTAATTACAAATTAATTTTTTTTGATAAAAAGAGATGATGAATAAAAGAACCAAAAAATATTTTATAAAATACACTTTAGAATTTTTTGTTATTTCAATTCAGCCCCGTTTACTTTCCTACTTGTTTTTTAGGCTTTCAACAAACTTAAGATAGTCTGTTTTTCGTTTTCTTTCGAAAGCTGTACGATTGGCAGAGATTTCCTTTTTGATTTTAATTTGGGAAGCATTCAAAACAGATTCATCAATAGTGTCTATTGAAAACAAATACAATTCCATGATAATAGGTAATGTCGAAATACCTTTTTCAGTCGCGAGATACTGCTTATTTTTTTTAAATCCTTTAGGGTCTAAGAGCTCTAAAAAACCTTCTTCAACTAAAAACTTTAATCTATTGGAAAGGATGTTAGTAGCGATTTTTTCTTTCGAATCAATAAACTCTTTGAACTTAGATTTTTTATGTAATATGACGTCTCTCAAAATTAAAAGAGACCATTTATCTCCTAAAAGATTGATAGAATAAGCAATTGCGCAAGTTCGATCTATTGTTTTCATAATTTTAACAAAGATAATGTGAAAAATCTTCACTCTAACAGAAAGATATTAATTTAATAATTGTAGTATATGTAAACTATTGAAAGACTGCATGTCTGCAACACTATGGAGATAGTATTTTTTACTCTGTTAACAGCTCTCAACGTAGCAATTTCCGCTTCCCTTAATCCACAGAGATCATACACCATTGCATCTATTTCTTTATCTGTTTGGTCAATTTGTGTTTTAAGAGTAATAGTTTTTTGTTTTTTTAATTGTTTTTACGTTCAATAGCATTTTGAACAATCAAATCATTTAAGAGAAACTTTAGTTACCTTTGCCACGATGAGTATATTAGTTCAAATTAGCATAAAACCAGATCAACAAAAAGATACAGATTTCATTTTAAAATCGGGTCTTTTTAAGGCAAAACTGCGTTCAGCAGATATTGTCGATTGGCGTATTCGCAAACGCTCTATAGACGCCCGAACAGCATCTATAAAGCTTAACTTACAGATTGAATTTTGGTTGCTAGGTGAAAAACGAAATCAACCTCAATCTTTTGTTTCCCAAGCGGTTCACACAAAACCAGAAATCGCTATTATTGGTGCAGGACCCGCAGGACTGTATGCAGCTCTGCGTGCCATCGAAGCAGGGTTGAAACCCATTGTGTTTGAACGTGGAAAAGATGTACGTGCCAGACGCCGTGATTTAGCAGCCATTAACAAAGAACAAATAGTAAATCCCGAGTCCAACTATTGTTTTGGAGAAGGGGGAGCAGGAACCTATTCCGACGGAAAATTATATACCCGTTCCAAAAAACGAGGCAATGTCCTCAAAGCCCTTGAATGGTTTGTGCATTTTGGAGCGTCGGAAGACATTTTGGTCGAAGCCCATCCGCACATAGGAACCAATAAATTACCAGCCATTATTACGGCCATGCGAGAAGCAATTATCGAAGCAGGTGGGGAGGTGCATTTCAACGCTAAACTGACTGATGTTCAGATTGAAGACAACTCCATAAATGCTCTTAAAATTAACGATACTGATTGGAAACCCTTTGAAAATGTCGTTTTGGCGACGGGGCATTCTGCCAGAGATATATTTTATTTACTTCATAACAAAGGGGTACATTTAGAAGCCAAAGCATTTGCGTTGGGCGTTCGAGTCGAACACCCACAACAACTCATAGACAAAATACAATACCATGGTGCTGTTGAAAATCCGTATTTACCTCCAGCCTCTTATAGCTTAGTAGAACAAATTGATGGGATGGGGGTCTATTCATTTTGCATGTGTCCGGGAGGAATTATTGCGCCTTGTGCCACCTCTCAAGAAGAAGTGGTAACTAATGGCTGGAGTCCAAGCAAACGAAACAACCCCTATGCAAACTCCGGAATTGTAGTAAGTGTAGAACCGAAAGATTTGCCAAATTACACACCAGGAAATCCTTTTGTTTGTCTTGATTTTCAAAAAAAAGTAGAACGCAATTGTTGGGAAGTAGCTGGTAAAACTCAACAAGTACCAGCCCAACGCATGATCGATTTTATTGAGAAGAAAACATCCAAAGACTTCCCAAAAACCTCATACCAACCGGGGATCGTTTCGGTAGATTTGAATACTGTTTTACCTCCTATGATTTCCGAACGATTGCGAAAAGCATTTTCTATATATGGAAAAAAAATGAAGGGTTACTATACCAATGAAGCGGTTTTGCATGCACCAGAAAGTCGAACCTCGTCACCCATATCCATCCCTAGAAATTTAGAAACCTTAGAGCATGTAAACGTCAAAGGCTTGTATCCTTGTGGTGAAGGCGCAGGCTACGCGGGTGGTATTATTTCTGCTGCTATTGATGGAATCAATTGCGTGGATGCGATAAATGCGAAACTAAACAATCTTTAACACTTCTTTTTTAAACCTACATTTAATGGGGTAGCTTATCCTTTAAGAGTCCATAAAGAAAAGTTCCTAAAAGTGATGCTGCAATAACCACAAGAATGGGTGTATATTCTGCACCAACCAAAGTAAACATAGGGCCTGGACATGCACCTGCTAAGGCCCATCCTAACCCAAATATAATCCCTCCGATTAGGTAGCGACTGATACTTTTTTCTTTTGGGGGAAAGGTAATGGCATCGCCGAAAAAGGACTTTATTTTATAGCGTTTGATCACTTGTACCACAAGAAGTCCCACTCCTAAAGCAGTGCCAATGATGCCATACATATGGAAGGCTTCAAATTTAAACATTTCATAAATTCGAAACCAAGAGGCTGCCTCTGATTTGAACATAGTAATCCCAAAAAGGATTCCGATAAGAAGATATATAAGTGTTCTCATAGTTTAAAAAATTATAGGGAAAATTAAATGAATCATAGTAAGTCCTCCGATAAAAAAACCAATGACAGCGATTAGTGAAGGAAGTTGAAGGTTGCTCAAACCAGAAATTGCATGTCCAGAAGTACATCCCCCTGCATATCGGGCACCAAAACCAACTAATAATCCTCCAATAGATAAGGTTAGGAGTGATTTAACATTGGTGAGAGCTGAGAGGTCAAACAGTTCGGTTGGGAGGTAAGCACTCCCAGCACTTTCAAACCCCAAGGCTTTTAAATCTTTGACTGTGTCTGGATGAATCGTTACCGTCAAATCTGAAGACATATAGTGAGCACCTATATAGCCCCCAATAACAGCTCCCAAAATGACCACTAAATTCCATTTTTGTGATTTCCAGTCAAATTTAAAAAAATCAGAAGAGTTTCCTGCTCCACAAATAGTGCAGAGCGTTCGAAGATTGGAAGACATCCCGAAGTTTTTTCCAACCATTAAAAGTAAAAACATTACCAGGGCAATCATAGGACCTGAAACATACCAAGGCCATGGTTCGTAAATTGAAATCATATTTAATATCTTAATTTAGTGAAAGCTGAAATACAGCCATTTTGAATTTTGTTTGGTTATTTTTTTTGAAGGGAATTTTTGTCAGCTCTTATAAAGTTGATGGACACACAAAGTTTGAAACCTGAATTCCAGCGTTTTTAATTGCCACAAATCCGCCTTTAATATTAATTAAATTATGAATGCCACGGCTTTTAAGAATCGAAGCTGCAATCATGCTTCTGTACCCACCAGCACAATGGATAAAAAAGGGTTGGTTTCTCTTGAATTCTGCAAGATGGTCGTTTATAAAATTTAGAGGCGTATTATGAGCTTCCAAAAGATGTTCAGATAAAAACTCAGATTCTCTACGCATATCAAATACGTTGGTGTTGTTTGTATGACAAGCCGTTTTAAACGCCTCAGCTGAAATGGAGCTAACCGTATCGTATTCCATGGAAGCTTTTTTCCACGCTTCAAAACCACCCTCGAGGTATCCAAGCGTTTGGTCAAAACCTACGCGTGATAAACGTGTGATAGCTTCTTCTTCCTGACCTTGTTCAGAGACTATTAACAACGGTTGATTGACATCGGCAATCAAGGCGCCAACCCAAGGAGCAAATTCGCCGTCCAAACCAATAAAAATTGAACTAGGAATGTGACCTTTTTCATAAGCATCCTGGTGGCGAACATCTAAAACAATGGCTGAAGTTTCGTTCGCTGCTGCTTCAAAAGCACGAGGTGACAGGGCTTGAGTGCCTCTTTTTAAAACTGTATCAAAATCATCGTACCCTTCAATATTTAATTTTACATTTGCTGGAAAATAATCTGGCGGTGGTAAAATCCCATGGGTTACTTCGGAAATAAATTCTTCTTTGGTCATATCAGCACGAAGTGCATAATTCATCTTTTTTTGATTTCTCAAGCTGTCCACGGTTTCTTTCATCATATTTTTGCCACAAGCAGATCCTGCTCCATGAGCGGGATATACCACCACATCATCTGAAAGAACCATGATTTTTTTACGTAAACTGTCATAAAGAAATCCTGCCAAGTCTTCGATGGTTAAATTGCCATTTTTTTGTGCCAAATCAGGCCTTCCGACATCTCCCAAAAAAAGAGTATCTCCACTGAAAATTGCATGGTCTTTTCCGTTTTCATCTCTTAAAAGATAAGTAGTACTCTCCATCGTATGACCAGGGGTATGAAGGGCAATAATTGTAAGGTTCCCTAATTTAAATTCTTGACCATCGGTAGCGATGGTAGCTTCAAATTTTGGATTCGCGTTTGGGCCGTAAATAATGGGGGCATTCGTTTCTTTAGAAAGTGTAACATGACCACTCACAAAATCGGCATGAAAGTGTGTTTCAAAAATGTATTTTATTGTTGCATTGTCTTGTTTTGCTCGGTTGAGGTAGGGTTTTACCTCTCTCAAAGGATCAATAATTGCAACTTCTCCGTTACTTTCAATATAATAAGCACCTTGAGAAAGGCAGCCTGTATAGATTTGTTCTATTTTCATGTTGGCATCTTTTATTTATTACTGCAAATTTAGGAAGGATGAACAGCTCGTACAGTAACCTTTGTTACATTGAAGATTATTTTTTTTGATCAGTTCAAAAGGAACTCCATATAAAAGATAAATAAGGACATTATAAAAATAAAATACCCAAACGCTTTTTTGAGTTTTCCACCATCTATGAAATTACTTAAATAGCTGCCAATATAAATTCCTACAATTGCAATCCCTGTAAAAGTGAATAGAAATCTCCAATCGATTTCCATCTTAGTAGCATCGCCAATAAAGAAGCCCAGAAGGGACTTAAACGCAATAATTACTAAAGAGGTTCCAATGGCAATCTTCATTTCTACATTTGCCAAAATTACCAATGCGGGTATGATTAGAAATCCACCACCAGCTCCAATGAGGCCTGTAATTCCTCCAACAATCAATCCTTCTATTAATATTAAGAGATAATTGTAGGAGACTGTTTTTTTCTCTTTTAAAGCTGGTGCTTTTTGTTGTTTTAGCATCGAAAATGCGGCTGGAATCATGAGAAGCGCAAAGAGTCCAAACATGCCCATTCTGCGGGTGAAAATAAACGAATCAATATGAAATAATTCATCGGGAAGAACTGGGACTAAAAAATGTCTCACTAGACTCACGCCTGTAATAGCAGGCAAGCCAAATACGATGGCCGTTTTCCAATCGACATAGCCTTTAAAATGTTGTTTCAGTCCCCCGATTAAAGCACTCATTCCAACTATAAATAAGGAATAGGAGGTTGCGATGCGTTCATCAAAAGAAAACAGATATGCCAAAACTGGGACGGCCAATATAGAGCCTCCACCGCCAATCAGTCCTAGTGAAACTCCGATAATCAATGCGCAAAGAAATCCAAAAAATTCTATCAGTTCCATGATACATATTTTAATTTAAATCAATGATTTGAATGTGGCTTCTTTTCAGCTCAATTTTGCCTAAATTCTCTAGTTTTTTAAGGAGTCTCGATATCACTACCCTAGAGCTGTGAAGTTCGTAAGCAATTTCTTGGTGCGTATTGTAAATGGAAGAGTTGTTAGTGATGCGGGCTTTTTCTTTTAAAAAATTCAATAAGCGATCGTCCATTTTTGTAAACGCAATGGCGTCCACTGTTTGTAGTAATTCGTTGAGACGTTTATGATAACTTTCAAATACAAAATTTCTCCAAGACTTGTATTTCGCAGCCCATTCTTCCATCTTTATGACGGGAACCATGATTAGTTTTGTGTCTATTTCAGCAATCGCTCTGATTTCACTTTTAGCTTGTCCCAGACAACAGCTCATGGTCATGGAACAGGTATCTCCTTTTTCTATATAGTAGAGCAGTAATTCGTCACCGTCTGAATCGTCTCTTAAGATTTTGATAGCACCGGACAACAATAGAGGCATCCCTTTAATGTAGTCCCCAATTTCTATCATCTTATATCCAGCCGGAACGTCCTTAAAAGTACCTACTTGTGAAATTTCTTCAAGTAATGCATCCTCAAATTGATGTCCGTAACTCGCTTTTAGCTCTTGAATCATGTTTTTTTAACTTATGTATAATATAACTAAATCAGTGCTTTTTATTTTTCACAAAATTAGAGCTTTAAAATCGTCTTAATTGTAACATAGGTTACATTTAGGGATTCTTAAGTCGCAGGATCCAATTATTTTTAAAACTAACATATATAAATGAATACCACAATTTAGTTAAGCGGATTATATGAAAGTTCATTTGTTTTTCGTAAATTTAATAATCTTCCCATGCTTAACCAATTTTAAATCAACGTGTAATGATCTCAAAATTAAATGCATTTTTTTATAATTCAGTGTTGTCTGAAACTAAAAAAAACAAGGTAGAACGGTTTATTCTTATTGTTGCTATCCTCAGTTTTTTAGCACATCTCATTACCATTTATTTGGTGCAAAATCAATTTATTATGATTCCTGCAGAGGTCAACTTTTTTGATTCACCAATTGCAGCGATCTATACGCCCTTTTCTTTTATTCTGATCTATGAAGTCTATCTGTTGATTTTTTACTTACCACGGTCCATCACCACCTATATTGGTAAACAATACGAGATTATAACATTGATAGTCATCCGACGTATTTTCAAAGATTTAGCCAATTTAGAACTTAATTCGGATTGGTTTGACATCAAAAACGATCTTAATTTTACCTATGATATTATTACGGCATTATTATTATTTTTTATGATTTATTTGTTTTCATTAGAACGCCAAAAACTTCAAGTTTCCAATAGTGTAAAAGCCTTGGGGCCCGCTCAAATAGAACAATTTATAGCCATCAAAAAATTTATGGCTACGATTTTAGTCCCTGTTTTTGTGGGGATTGGACTGATCACGTTTGGAAGTTGGGTCTTTCAAAATTCCCCTGAAAATTTATCCATTGCCTTAAAAGATGTCAACAGTATTTTCTTTGATGAGTTTTTTGCAATTCTAATTATCGTCGATGTTTTCCTTTTGCTGTTTTCGTTTTTCTATACCGATCAGTTTCATAAGGTCATTAGAAACTCAGGATTTATTATTTCAACGATTCTTATTCGCTTGTCCTTTTCAGTAGATGGATTGCTAAACAATTGTTTAATTATAAGTTCTATTGCTTTTGGGCTCTTTATTTTATGGATTCATAATCGCTTTGAAAAAAACATCAAACCTGTTTAAATAAAAAACCCAAACATCAAGTTTGGGCTTTTTCTAAATTCAATAAATTTATTGGTGTTTCCGTTTTTTATTTCTCTTTTTATCCTGCTTTTTCCATAGTGAGTATTGGGTATCAGTCAAAATAGATTTCATCGACTTGTTGAATGCAATTTTTTCATCTAACATCTTATTTTGCATCTCAAAACGCATTTCTTTACTTGGTTTTTTCTCTGGAAAATTGGCTCTTTGGGCTTTCTTTTTAATCGTACTTTCTAAAATGAGCTCATAAACCTTTGATTGTTGTGTTTCGGAAAGATCTAACTGTAAAGTCATCTTTTTTGACATTAAAGTAGCAATGTTCTCTGCCGACATTTCTTTCATTTTGTTCATTGGAGGTGGAGGTGGCGTCTCGGGACCTCTTTTTGAGGGTTGTGCAAAACTTGTTGTACCAACAAGAATAAAGGCAATTAAGAGATAAGGCTTCATAATTTTTAATTTATTGTTAAAAAAAGAGTTATTATTTCGGATCCAAAATTAAATTAATCCGTTCTACAGCATCCCGAAGGTGAATTTTATTCATGCTATTTGTTGTTTTTGAAATACTAGAATTGATAAGGTTTCTTAAAGTTTTCAATTCTGCTCTTACAATTGCACGAATATCCGATTGGCTGGTGTTAACCGCAGTTGACTTTACATAATCGCTTCCTCTTCTTTTGCTTTGGTTTTCAGCCGTCATCAAGTACGCCAATCGATCGATATGAGCCCGTTGTAAATTTCTTCTGTAAGTATCTATTTTACGTCCAGAGTACAATTCGTTCCAAACACCTATTCTTAAATCCCGTGTCATATTTCTAAGGGTATAAGCTTCAAAGCCATTGATAGTTTCGTTTTCTATCATGCGCGCCATTTTCCCTAAACTCAAAATCGTCGTCATGGTACGCTCTTGCAATCTTCGGATGCGCTCAATGGAACCAGAATACTCAATACGCTCAAAAATTGCGGGATCTAAAAGCCATTTGGGAGTCTTGAATAGTTGTGAATTGATAAATTCTAAAGCATTTTTTTGATGTTTTTTATCGACATAAGTATAGACTGCACCAGCTTGATCGGCTGTTTTATAGTGCTCATAAACGCCTCCAATATTATTAGCTACATGCCCCATATAACGGCCAAATTGAGAAAGTAATTGCCCATACATATCACTTAAGTCAGAATAATCTTCTCCTGATTCAGTTGTCCACTCGATGAGGTTGGGAACAATTCGTTTTAAGTTTTTAATTCCGTAGGTACTAGCTAAGATAGCATCATCTCCAAGATCTTCTGTTTGTGAACTTGGATCTACGACATCGCCCACTTGTTGATGCCCAAAACGATACATTGGATCGCCAGCATGTTCTAAAATCCAACCATTAAGAGTCTCTTTTTCGGCTTCAGCTGTTGTGTCTAAAATTGGTTTATAGCCCCATGCAATAGCATAGGTATCATAAACCCCTATATTTGGCATTAAAGCGACTCCTTTATCCTCTGGTTGTGCTATATAATTGAATCGTGCATAATCCATAATTGAGGGAGCTGTTCCGTACTTTTGAGTGAAAACGGGATCCCGTAAATCTTCTACTTTATATGCACAACTACTTCCCATATTGTGAGGCAATCCTAAGGTGTGTCCTACCTCGTGAGCTGAAACAAATCGGATCAAACGTCCCATGACTTCTTCCTTAAATTCTGGCATTCGTGCTTCAGGATTGATAGCCGCTGTTTGTACAAAAAACCAGCGTCTCAATAAAGTCATCACGTTATGGTACCAATTGATGTCACTTTCTAAAATCTCACCAGTTCGAGGATCACTCACATGGGGTCCATTGGCATTTGGAATAGGCGAGGCGAGGTAACGCACTACTGAATAGCGAACATCTTCAGGACTCCATTCTGGATCTTCCTCAGCTGTTGGTGGATCGGCTGCAATAATGGCATTTTTAAATCCTGCCGCTTCAAAAGCAACTTGCCAATCTTCAATTCCTTGTTTGATATATTTACGCCATTTTTCGGGAGTTGCACGATCGACGTAATACACAATTTGTTTTTTTGGCTCTACAAGTTCACCCGCTTTAAATTTTTCTAAATCTTCTTCTTTGACTTCCAGCCTCCAACGGTCTAAGAATGTCACTTCTTTACTCCGGTGATCTTCTAATCCGTAATCTACTTGCCCCCTTGCAAACCAGCCTACACGCTTGTCAAAATAGCGACGCTTCATTGGGTTTTCAGGTAATAAAATCATCGAATTATTAATTTCTATAGAAATCGTCCCTGTACTTGAGTTTGATGGTGCTTCCGAAGCTGCATAGGTTTTTACATGGCGAGCCTCAATGTTTTTAGGATAACTTTTTACACTTTCAATGAAAGATTTCTCACTTTCCAAACGACTCACTTTATAGCGTTTTCTGGATCTTGAAGGAAGTCCTAATGCTTTGACATCCTTATTAAATAAATCAGTCACTTCGATCACCGTCGCGGTAGAGTCAACACTAAATGCTTTTATAGGAAAAGTATATAAAATAGGTTCGAAATTAGAATTTACAACGGCCTCATGGACGGGTAAGGAATCAGCTGCAAATACTTCATATGAAACGACTCTTAAAACAACTTTTTTATCTTTCTTTTGCCATCTTAGGACTTGTGTGTTTTGTTTTCCACCTCCAAACCCAAGACCTGAAGCTGTTTTGGAAATTCGGGTCACCATCAACATTTCCTTATCAAAAAGAAGGTCTGGAATTTCATAAAAGAAGCTGTCATCGATTTTATGAACCGTAAAAAGTCCTTCGTCAGATTGGGCCTCTTTGGTGATCACATCTGCATAGGGTTGAATGTCACCCTTTTTAGGCTTAGGGTCTGGTTTTTTTGTAGTTTGAGCCGCTTTGGCAGACTTTTTTTTAGAAGTAAATTTTATGCTTAAACAAGATTCTAAAGATACAAATGCAAGTACCAATAGTGATAATGAAAACATCTTTTTCATGGGCTTGTGATTTTAGTTTGTGAATTATGAAGTGAATATATAATAATTCTATCACTAAAAAAACAAATGACCCTTTATAACATATAAATTAGTCTAGCCTACAAAGTCAACAACTAACACATCATCAGTCTTATATACTTTTGCGAGTTCTTTTGCAGTTAATCCTTTGATGCCTTTGTCCCAGCCTTTATTACTCAATCCAGACTGAATTTTTAGGGATGATAATGAAATACCAGAATTTGATTTTAAGACTTCAAAAATCACTTTTTCGTTATCACTCAAATCAACCGCTTTTTTTTCCGGTTTCATTTGAGGGAAAAACAACACTTCTTGAATCGAGGCATTATCTGTTAAGAACATAATCAATCGATCCATTCCTATCCCCATCCCCGAAGTAGGAGGCATGCCGTATTCAAGTGCTCTTAAGAAATCTTCATCGATAAATTCTGTAGCCTCATCATCTCCTTTTTGAGCCAATTTAAGTTGGTGTTCAAAACGCTCGCGTTGGTCAATTGGATCGTTTAGTTCTGAGTATGCATTTGCAATTTCTTTTCCACAAACCATCAGTTCAAAACGTTCTGTTAGCTCGGGGTTTTCGCGATGTTCTTTACATAAAGGACTCATCTCTTTTGGGTAGTCTGTGATGTAAGTTGGTTGAATGTAATTTCCTTCGCATTTTTCTCCAAAAATTTCATCAATCAGTTTGCCTTTACCCATTGTAGAATCTACTTCAACCCCTAATTCTTTCGCTGCGACACGAATCTCATCTTCTGTTTTTCCAGAGATGTCAAATCCTGTAAATTCTTTTATAGAATCTGCCATAGTAACTCTAGCATAAGGGGCTTTAAAATCAATTTCATGCGCTCCAAAGGTTGCTTTTGTAGTGCCATTTACTGCCATGGCACAATGTTCTAGCAGTTGCTCACAAAACGCCATCATCCAGTTATAATCTTTGTATGCCACATAAATTTCCATGGCTGTAAATTCTGGGTTGTGAGTACGGTCCATTCCTTCATTTCTAAAGTTTTTAGAAAATTCGTAAACTCCATCAAATCCACCAACAATCAATCTTTTTAAATATAACTCGTTCGCAATTCGCATATACAGTGGAATGTCCAAGCTGTTGTGGTGTGTGATAAATGGACGTGCTGCAGCTCCCCCTGGAATCGGTTGTAATACAGGAGTTTCTACTTCAAAATACCCAGCTTCATTAAAGAAACTACGCATAGCATTAAAAAGTTTGGTTCGTTTTACAAACACTTCTTTGACATGTGGGTTGACCACCAAATCAGCGTACCGCTGACGGTAACGCATTTCGGGGTCATTAAACTCATCGTATGTATTGCCTTCGGCATCGGTTTTGGGAAGTGGTAAGGGTTTTAATGCTTTTGATAACAGTTTGAACTGTTTTACCAAAATTGTTTTTTCGCCTACTTGTGTAGTAAAAAGCTCTCCTTCAATCCCAATAAAATCACCCAAATCAAGTAACTTTTTAAAGACATCGTTGTAAAGACTTTTGTCTTCATCAGGGCAAACTTCATCTCTGTTGATGTAAATCTGGATACGACCTTCGCTATCTTGAAGTTCTGCAAATGCCGCTTTTCCTTGTATCTTTTTTCGCATTAAACGTCCGGCCAAAACCACCTTAGTCCCTTCTAAAAAATCAGATTTAACCTTAGCACTGCTGTGGGTTACGGGGAATAAATCGGCGGGATAAGGATTGATTCCTAAGGCGCGTAATTTTGATAGTTTTTCTCGACGTACAATTTCTTGTTCTGAAAGCTGCGACATAATACTTTGATAAAATTTAAAGACACAAAGATAACGACAATTGCTTAGCATTTCAATTAAAGATGAATAAATCCTCTATTGCTTTTGTAACGTTCTTTTAAAAGTTTCGTCTTATATTTATAGCTTAATCTAATTCCTTTTTTTTATGAGTATTTGGCGCGTTTTACTTTCGATTTTATTTCCCCCTATTGCGGTATTTGACAAAGGTTGTGGGTCTATAGTTATTGTGTTTTTATTAACCCTTTGTGGATGGGTGCCTGGAGTCATTGCTGCTCTGGTTATTTTGAACAATCCTAAGACATAAATCAGTATATTTGCGCCTATGAATAAAGGCGTTAACATACAAGACCTGGGACTCAAAGATTACAAGGAAACTTGGGATTATCAAGAGACCTTGTTTAAAGAGACCATTGATATTAAAATCAAAAACCGTCGCGAGTCTGCGGGATTAACCACACCCAACTATTTGTTGTTTGTCAGTCATCCACATGTTTATACGTTGGGTAAAAGTGGAGACATGTCCAATCTTTTGTTATCGGAAGCTCAACTAGAATCTAAGGGCGCTACTTTTTATAAAATTAACAGAGGAGGGGATATCACATATCACGGTCCAGGACAGGTGGTGGGCTATCCAATTTTAGATCTTGAAAATTTTTTTACAGATATCCATAAATTTCTACGGTTTTTAGAAGATACCATTATTTTAACTCTACAAGAATACGGACTAAAAGCCGAGCGAAGTCCTGGAGAAACAGGAGTGTGGTTGGATGTTGGAACTCCCTTTGCACGCAAAATATGTGCGATGGGCGTGCGTGCCAGCCGTTGGGTCACCATGCATGGGTTTGCCTTAAATGTCAATGCCGACTTAGGGTATTTTGATAATATTATTCCGTGTGGAATTCGTGGCAAAGCAGTGACATCATTACATGTCGAGCTCGGACAGGTCAAGGTCGATGAGACAGAGGTGAAAGCGAAACTATTAAAATATTTCTTAAAACTTTTTGAGGCGACAAAAGTTTAGTACAGCTGGTACATAATCAAATTATTAGTGTCCCCTTTGGTTATAAACTCAAGAGAGGTATCGGCGTCCGCATTTGCTAAATCAATGGCACTCGTTCCAAAAACAGGAACGTTTGCAAAGGGTTTGGCTTGACTGTCAAACAACCATACTTTCTGGGCTTGTAAATCGGTAATCGAAATATAAATTTTATCCTTTAAATAAAATAAATTAGGGACTGAATAGCTTCCATATTCTAAATCTACACGATTTGATTTTATAGATAATGTATTGTCGCTTCGAGTGACCAATGTTTTTGTAGAACTAGTAACATCGTGTTTTGGGTCAAGTCCCAATATTTGACGGCTTACGGCTCCTTTTGTGTTCACCTGAACTAAATCACCTTTTGTATCGGTGGTTGTAAACAAAGAATTATACAAATAAATGCCAGCTCCAGAAAAATCAATAGCTTCTTTTACTTTGACTCGAATAGATCCGCGCCGGTTCAATAAATTGAGCTGATTTCCAGCACTGAATGTTATATAGTCTTTTCCTCGAATTCTAAAATGTTTGGGCTGACTGCTAATAGATTGTGTGGCAACATACTGAAATCCTTTTACTGATTTCCCATTTGAGTCGTACATCAAAAGATTTTTATTTTGTGTAACCAAAAAACGATAGCTCCGTTGTTTGTCATAATCAAAGACCGCTAAGGGTTGTGTGATTTCATCCTTAAATTCTAGAGGAAACTTATCAACATTTTCCCCATTCCGATCGATTATATACAATCTAGAGGGGGTTGTAAATGCCAATTGTAAACGACCATTTCTATATAAATCTACCTGCTCAACCTTTCCTAAAACAGGACCTTTAAGTTTCTTTTTCCAAAAAATGACGCCCTTGTTTGAAATGAGATATAAATTGTGATCAATATCCTGAACCAATATGTCTTTCTTTTTGGTTCTGTGATTGGTAACAAACAAAGGATCCATCAAAATTTCATTTGAAAGCGTTAAACTAAACTCTTCACTAATTTGTGTTTTTGACTGTTTTGATTTTAATTTTTGTAAAATGCTATTTACATGGACGATATGATCGTCTTTCACCAATTGCAATGCAGAAAGTTTATAGGGTTCTAGGTCTTTCTGGTTCAAAGTTGTTTCAAAAAGTTCTTTAAGAACAATGCCCAATGTTTTAGAATCAAAATAAGTTTGAATCGAAGCTTCGTCGCTTTGTGCATTTTGAATTGTTTCGTAAGCATACGAAGTTTCAAGTGTTTTTTTATTGAGATAATTTGAAATCACAAACTGTAATAGTTTTTCTGAATTTGAAAACACCAAATATTCTTCAATAATGATAAATTTAGTTGTGTTAATAGTACCTATAAACGGCCCAAACGTTTCCGTAAACAAGGAAGGATTTGTAAATTCAAAAACAGGAACAGATCGAAAACTACTCAGCTCATTTTGGAAACTGCTTAAGGATTCATAGGTTGCGTTGATGTCAATGGATTTTAGTGCAATTCCAGATCCATCAGAAGTTTCAAAGCTTCCAATTTCTTTAGTAGTGCTAAAAAATGATTTTGCAAAAACAGAGGTTTTTGAGACAAAACCTGAGGAGTCAATATTTCGAGTCAGTTGCTCAAAATCAGTATAATTAAACGAATTAATTAGCGTGCTTTCGCTTGGAATAATCGTTTGTAAACTTTGAGTTTGAGGTTCTAAGCTGTCAAATAGTTTAAACCATTTGTTTTCGGATTTTTGATCTAAAACGGTCCCGTTAATTGCGATACTTTCAGGACTCACATTAAAACTAAAATACAAAGACTGAGAATTTAATAGGGGTACGGACTTTAGTTCTGGAAACGTTTTACAATAAATAGAAAATGTATTTGTAGTGTGTTTTAGCTTCGATAATTTTGAATACTCAGAAGTCCTTTGCATTTTCAAAGATTCTAGAACTGCTTCAGATGTGGAAGCTACCAAAATACTGTCCAAAGTAATGTGAGGAATTGAAAGCGTATGGGTTAAAGTTAAATTTCTTTGATGTGTGATAAAGGTAAATACTTTTGATTCAGCTTCTTTATTTATGCACACTAAAAGTGGGCTTAAGCTTTTGAGACTATCAAGAGGAACTAATGCTTTTTTTAGGGGTTTAAAAACATCTGTTTTTGAAAACAAAACATTGTTGTCAATGGCGCTTTTGAAACTCTCTAAAGAGTTTATAGAAATTACAACAGTTGCGTTTTTTGGCACGAGATCTTCAACAGAACGCGTTGACTTTTGAGTGTAATCACAACTAAAAATTGTTAAAATAACAGCTAAAAAATATAATATCTTATGCATTGGGTGGTCTCCTTAATTTCACTGCAAACAAAGATAAGACTTATAATTCAAAAGAGAGTTATTCTGCTAAAAGTCTAAATGAAAGCCGGTGGTATTTAGTCGTGCCGAATTTTAGAATCGCTGCGCGGTGTTCTTTTGTTGGATAGCCCTTATTTTGCTTCCAATTATACATCGGAAACTCCTCATGAATTTTTTCCATATAGGCATCTCTGTAAGTCTTTGCAAGTACGGATGCTGCTGCAATATTTTGGTATTTTTCATCCCCTTTTACTACGGTCTGATGTGGGATTTTTTTGAATGTTTTGAAACGGTTTCCATCCACACTAATAAATTCTACTTTTTCTAACTTCGAAATAGCATTGTGCATTGCTAGGATAGAGGCATTTAGGATGTTTATTGTATCGATTTTTTTAGGAAAAACGTGAGAAACCCCATAAGAAATGGCTTGAGTTTCAATAATAGGCTTTAAAAAAGTACGTTTTGAGTGTGACAATTGTTTGGAATCGTTTAGGATTTCATTCGAAAAGTCTAAAGGTAAAATTACAGCCGCTGCCGTTACAGGACCAGCCAAACACCCGCGACCTGCTTCGTCTGTCCCACACTCAAACTCTAAATTTGAAACATTTAAGTTCAACATAAATCACTACTTAAAGTTAAATTGATTGTAAAAATCAGTCTTTATGCTGTAAAAAAACAAAATAGATTAGATATTTGCTATTTTTGTCCCAACAATAATTTGCCGTTAGAACTTTGTATATGCATAGATTAGTATTAATTCTTTTCTGTTTACTTCTTGGAAATATGTCCTTCTCTCAAGAAAGACCTGTTCTAAAAAAATCAGGAAATCTATCTAAAAGCTTTGTACCCAATAGACAAGAGCGTGACTCTATGGTAAATCGCCCTTCAAGAAAAGTGGCCAAAAATGAAAAGGCTAATATTAAAGACTACCTAATTATTACCCGCGAAAACGACAGCATTCAACTCGATACAACTCTATCCATCTATAAGGAGTATAAGTTTAATTACCTCAGAAAAGATGATTTTGAGCTTTTGCCGTTCAGTAATATGGGTCAAACCTATAACACTCTATCAGAGAATTTTAAATCAAATGCACTTCAACCTTCTTTTGGCGCCAATGCCAAACACTTTAATTATATGGATGTAGATGACATTAATTATTACCATGTGCCCACACCACTCACCGAATTAATGTATAAGACTGGTTTTGAACAGGGTCATTTGCTAGACGCCTTATTTACCGTCAACACCTCCAAACAATTTAATTTTTCAATAGCTTACAAAGGCATGCGCTCTTTGGGTAAGTATGTGCATGTATTATCAAGTACCGGAAATTTTAGGTTTACAACAAATTATAAAACCAAGAACAATCGATACGTTGCTCGGACTCATATCGTTATGCAAGACATTCTGAATGAAGAAAATGGGGGGCTTTCAGACGAAGACCTCCTAAACTTTGAATCAGGCGTTAAAGAATTTTTAGACCGACCCATATTTGACCCCATCTTTCAAGATGCTCAAAGTAGCTTAGAAGGTAGACGTTTCTACTTAGACCACTCTTATATACTCAAAGAGCGTGACTCCCTAAATTCTAATAAAATTGAAATAGGAAATGTTCTTTCTTTTGAAGATAAATATTACCACTTCACACAAGCAACAAGAAACAACTATTTTGGAAATGCTTTTATTTCCTCTAGAATTTCTGACAAAGTCACTCTCGAAACCTTTTATGCGGAGTTCAATGCTCGTTATTCAAACAAGACTCTGGGAGCATTTAAAGTTAATGCGGGATATACAGACTATAATTACGGGTACAACTCTATTGTGATTCTAGATGGTCAAAGAATTACCAACCGTCTCTTGGGTTCTGTAGTCTCATTTGGAGGTGCCTACCAAAAAACTATTGGGGGCTTTGCTCTAAAAGGTGATGTTGGCTTAAACCTTACTGGAGATTTAAAAGGAAATTTTATAAATGCCGAAGCAGCCTACAGAATTAATGAGGATATAGATGCAAGTGCCAGTCTCAATTCCAATTCCAAAGCCCCTGACTTTAATTTTCAGTTGTTTCACAGCGACTATCTCAACTACAATTGGAAAAACAATTTCAAAAATCAGAACACAAAACAATTAGCGTTCAATCTTCGCTCGAAAAAATATGGAACCCTGGAGGTGGATTACAACACTCTAAACAATTACTTATATTTTGCAAAAGACGATCCCCTTAACGGGGGTGTAAAGCCCTTTCAGTTTGATAAAACCGTTAATTATATAAGAGCGAAGTTATCCAATGAAGTAAGCTATCGAAATTTTTCATTAAACAATACCGTCCTTTATCAAAGTGTTATGGACGGAGAAGAAGTGTTTAATGTCCCTCAAATTGTCACGCGACACTCTTTATATTATACGAACGAACTTTTTAAAAAGGCTTTATTTTTGCAGACAGGAGTGACCTTTAGCTATTTTTCTAGCTATTATATGAATCGATACGATCCGTTACTAGCAGAATTCTATGTACAAAATACCATGGAAGTAGGCGATTTCCCGCGAATCGACTTTTTTATCAATGCCAAAATTCGTCAAACACGGCTCTTTTTAAAAGCAGAACACCTCAATTCTTCCTTCACTGGCTACAATTTCTACTCAGCTCCCAACTATCCGTACCGGGATTTCATTGTACGATTCGGAATTGTTTGGAATTTTTTCTTATAAATTTAATCTCTAACCACTTGTAATTCAGTCATTAGAATTATTTAAGAAAAATAAAGTTAAAAACGTTTGGTATAAGTCTTGTTTAGGTAATAAAAGGTTGTATGTTTGCAGCCGCTAAAAACGGAACATATTTTTGGCATACGATCTTGAGTTATTATGATATTTTAGGGTTTATGAAATAAATAAATTTTATTTTCAAAAATCATTGTGATAAACAAAAAAGGTTTTATATTTGCAGCCGCTTAGGTCTTAACTGGTTTAGGTTTGTAAAAAAAGAAGTTCATTAAACATATTGATTGACAGCGTAAAGTATTAATTGGAAACGATTAATTCGATACAGAGAATAAACCATTTTGAGTACAACACATTAAATTTCCTTTAGTTGTTAATAGTACAAGGTTCTTAAGGAATCTTAAAAATTAACGATGAAGAGTTTGATCCTGGCTCAGGATGAACGCTAGCGGCAGGCTTAACACATGCAAGTCGAGGGGTAACATAGGAAGCTTGCTTTCTGATGACGACCGGCGCACGGGTGCGTAACGCGTATACAATCTACCTTATACTGGGGTATA
>JABHDE010000066.1 GCA_018673215.1 Formosa sp.
CAGACTCTGTACAAAACCCACAATGGATATTTAATGATTTTCATGGAATTCAAAACTACTAAAAAATTTGAGCGCTTGAACAAAAAACGTTTTTTTGTTAAAATTAAAGTCGGTTGCGCCACAAATAAATAATTTTTGCTACATTTATCACAGACTTAGACCTCAAATCTGATTCTTCATTTTAACCAATACAACTTTTTAGTAAGATATTATAGTACTGTGAAAAACACAGTAGTATGAGGGTATGCGTTGTTTTAAATACTGATAAGCAACGGCATTATTGGATTAATGCGCTTTAAACACTTAAGGTTTCGAGTGCTAAAGTGGAATGAAATGAAAACTATTGAGATGAAATTTATAAAGGCAAGAGTTCAACAATACACGCCGATTTGGGAAGTATTGTGGAACAAAACTCTGAATATAATGGAAATATGCACCCCTAAAGGTGTTCATATACACTAGATGTAGCACATTCAGCTAAAGCTGACCAAAGTTACTACGCACGCCGTTGGCGCGCTCCCGTCCCTTTGGAAATGTGCTACATCGTCCCGCTAAACCAAATTGCTAATAATGAGTAATAATTTAAAATACAGCTTTAACTGCCCATCGAGGGAAAACGATGCCACATCAATTGCTAAAGCGCAATTTGATAAGGTTCTTATTGTATTTTTTGTTTTATCGAGTAAACTCGTGAAACCTAAAATCCAGAACCTCACTGCGTTTAGCGGGACGTTGCCAATAATTATGAAAAAACCACTGATAATTGCATTATTACTACTTTCAAATCTGATTTTTAGTCAAGACGGATTTTATGGTAATGAGAAGGAAATTGAAAACATTGAGAAGTACAATAAAGAGGAAATCGAGGTCGAAATTGATAAAGAAATTAAAATTTTTGGTACTCTTCTAAAACCAAAAAATGAATTTGACAAAATTCTTGTAATTATTGCTGGAACCGGACAAATTTCTCAAAATGCCCACAACTATCTGACTGAATACCTTCTTGGGAACAATATAGGAGTTTTTAGATTTGATAAAAGAGGGGTTGGAAAATCATCAGGAGAGTATAACGATCAACCAAAATTCTATTCAAATGATTTTATTAAGATCTTTGAACAGTTGAGAAAATCTAAATCTATTTCTAATAAAAAAATTGGGTTTTTAGGGCATAGCCTTGGTGGAATTGTTTCAATTCAAGCAATTGAGAAAAACATAAAACCAGATTTTTTAATTCAATGGTCTGTACCCATTGGAAAACCTCGTGATTTATTAAAATATCAAATTAAAAATGGAATTAAGAATTACGACAAACTTATTATTGGTGAAAGTACTGAAGAGAGAATTGCCTCTCTAAATTACGTTCATAATTTGATTGATAAAAATCCGAATAAAACAGCTTGGGAATTATGGAAAATCGGAAAAAAAGAATCCAAAAAATTAAATATCAATAAGAAATCATTTTCAAATTACTTGATGCCTCATCATGTGGAATTCGCCCGAATTGATAATTTAAAAACATATAAGAATATTGATTGCCCAACTTTGTTTATCATTGGTGAGGAAGATATTCTTGTTGACCCAAGACAAAGTAAAACTGAATTAGATAAAATAGCAAACCCAGATATTGAGTTAAAAAAAATTAATGGTCTGAATCACTTTATGACAAAAGAAGCTGTTGAATGGAATACAAACAAAATTTACGATGTAGATCTAGTTTTTAAAGAGTACATTGTGAAATGGATAAAAAACATTAATTAACTATTGGCAACAAGAGGGTATAGTTTATTGTTGTTGAAGTGCTTTTTTAGAAAAAGAACCGTTTAACGAAAGTTTACGTTTTATTTAATAACTTTGAACAAAACACCACAACAAACCATACCCCAAGCGATGTAGCTCATTAGAAAAAATGAATAGAGAAATTGAAACCATATTAAATGCTCTAACCGAAACGCCTAGATTGTTAAAAGAATTGATTTCGGAAATTGACCCTGAACTTTACAAAGAAAAAATTATAAAAGATAAATGGTCGATTCATGAAAACGCAACCCATATAGCAGTTGGAGACATTTATGGATTTCAAAAAAGACTCAAAGATTTTAGAGAAAAGGAAAAACCAATATTTGAACCTTTATCTGGAGATAATTTCGATGAAGACTTTTTTCTGGAATTGGATTTAAAAAAAACTCTGACGGACTTTTTTGAAATTAGACAACAAACAATTGAGTTGGCAAAAGAATTTAAATCAACAGATTGGAATAAACTAGCAGTTCATCCTGAATACAAAACCTATACACCATATATTATGCTCAGACATTTATTAATGCATGATCACAATCATTTGTATAAAATTGAGGATATGGGATTTGGAATTGGACACATAAAATAACGAAGCTACAGCAATGGCTATAGTTAATACGGGATTTGGTGTTTAAGACATAAAGCTGGTATATCAGCTACCTCACTCCGCAAAATTTGACTGCGTCGAATCTTTGATTTCCCGACTTTGATGCTCCGCTACCGCACAAATCCTTTCGTGCAACTTGTGTCCTAAAGCATCTTAATGGAGCTACCCACATTCAAAACTCCTAAAAAAATTGAGCGATTGCCTCAAAAAAAGTACCTTTGCTATTCATTCGGATAAAAAAAAGACAATGGCAAGAATTTTAACAGGCGTACAGAGCACAGGCACCCCGCACCTCGGAAATATTTTAGGTGCAATTATGCCTGCAATTGAAATGAGTAACGACCCAAAAAATGATTCTTATCTATTTATTGCCGATATGCATTCGCTCACGCAAATCAAAGATGCAAAAACACTGCGTCAAAACACCTATGCCACCGCTGCAACTTGGTTGGCATTTGGATTAGACATCCAAAAAACAGTGTTTTACCGACAAAGTGATGTGCCACAAGTCACAGAATTGTCTTGGTATTTGAGTTGCTTTTTCCCATTTTCTCGATTGGAGTTAGCACACAGTTTCAAGGACAAGGCCGACCGCTTGGAAGATGTCAATGGAGGGTTGTTCACCTATCCAATGTTGATGGCTGCCGATATTTTACTGTACGATGCCAATACCATTCCTGTGGGGAAAGACCAACTCCAACACATTGAAATGACCCGCGATGTAGCCTCCAGAGTGCACGCAAAAATCGGAGAGGTTTTTGTGATTCCAGAAGCTAAAGTACAAGAAGAAAATATGCTTATTCCAGGCCTTGATGGTCAAAAAATGAGCAAGAGTAAAGGCAATGTGATCAATATTTTTCAAACTGATAAAGCATTGCGAAAACAAATCATGTCCATTCAAACGGACAGCACTGCTCTAGAAGACCCTAAAGATTGGGCGAGTTGTAATTGTTTTGCCATTTACAAACTCCTAGCTTCCGAGGCGCAAATATCAGAGATGAAACAAAATTACGAAGCCGGAGGTTATGGCTATGGCCATGCCAAACAAGCCTTGTTTGAATTGGTTTGTGAGCGCTTCTCAAAACAAAGAGAGCGTTACACTTATTATATGTCCAACTTAGAAGAAGTGGATCAAGCACTTGCAATTGGTGCCAAAAAGGCGGCGGCTGTAGCAGATGGTGTATTGGCTCGTGTTCGAGATAAAATCGGCTACTAAACCAACTCAAATTCTTTTCCGGGCAGGGGTCTGCAAACGCCTTTTAATTCCAGATTTAACAATAAATAAGCCGCTTTGGACGTGGGTATTTCACAGGCAATAGCAATCACATCCAAGGCTGATTTTTCTTCTTTTTTTAAATAGTTGTAAATTATTTTCTCGTCCGAGTCAAGTTCTACAAATAGCTTTTTTTGAACCACTTTTTTTTTGGTTTCAATCGACCAGCTAAGGATGTAAGGGATGTCTGCAGGAGTAGAAACCAAGTGCGCATTTTTAGTTTTAATCAAATTAAGGCAGCCTTGACTTTGGCTGTCCGTCATGCGACCGGGAAGTGCAAATACCTCTCTGTTATATCCGAAAGCCATTGTAGCAGTTACCAGACTCCCTCCTTTTTCGGCCGATTCAATGACAATAGTGGCTTCACTCAGTCCTGCAATAAGACGGTTACGCTTTAAAAAATTAGAGGGATCCATTGTAGCAGTGCTCCAAAAATCGGTTACAAACCCACCTTGGTTTTCGATCATATTTCGATATTTGAAATGAGACTTAGGATAGGTGTGTTGAAGCCCTTGAGCCATACATCCCACCGTTTGTAGGTGGTGTTTGAGAGCCGATTTATGGGCGGTAATATGTGTTCCATATGCAAACCCTGAAACAATAATGGGGTTGAAAACTGCAAGGGTCTCAATTATTTTTTCACATTGCGAAAGCCCATAAGTTGTTATTTTCCGGTGCCAACTACGCTGATTATAGGACTGTTTTCCCAGTCTATTTTTCCTTTTTGAAACAACACAATAGGACCATCGACACAGTGTTTTAGTTTAAATGGGTAGTTGGGGTCTTCAAAATACAATCCCTGAATGGATTCCTTTTCCATAAAAACGAGCTCCTTTTCGGCTGCTTTTAGATGTGTAGAATCATAGATGTTTTTGATGCTTCGCTGACTAATGCCTTTAATTTTTGAGAGGGCGGTTTTTGATTCTTTAAAAACGGCTTCGGGACTTCCACATTGATGAATTAATTTTTTGGCGGTGATATCACCAATATTGGGGACTGCTTGAAGGGCAAGAGCATAAATTAATGGAGGCTTGTTCATAGTATTTTAAATTTGATATTGGGGTATCAGAAATTCAAAAATAGTAAAATTTTATTCCAGAGACTTCCTAAATATAATCTTTAACAGACTGCATTTTTCTTGTGATATTTTTGATTAAATTTGTAGTTAAAAATAAAAACGATCCAACTAATAAACACAATATGATAAAGTCAGGAAATCCAGCTCTCAGTAAAAAAAGTTTTGAAAATTTAAAAACCACCTCAAATGAAGTAATGACTTTGGATGGTGCTGTGAATAAAACAGCTATCAGTATGGGGATTTTATTGTTCGCCGCCTATTACACCTATAGCAATGCCATTATGGATTATGTGCTTATTGGATCTATTGGGGGGTTTGTAGTCGCCATTATAACCATCTTCAAAAAAGAGTGGTCGCCAATTACGGTTCCAATCTATGCAATTTTAGAAGGCTTGGCCCTTGGAGGAATTTCCAAAGTGTATGCTAATGCATTTGAGCCCGGAATTGTCCCTCAAGCCATCACACTTACTTTAGGGATTTTATTCGCGCTTTTGTTTGCTTACAAAACAAAAATAATCCAAGCAACCGAAAATTTTAAGTTGGGTGTCTTTGCAGCAACCGCTGGTATTGGGGTTGTTTACTTAGTAAGTTTTTTAATGAGTATGTTTGGGAACGGCGGTTTGCCTATTATGGACCCCACAAATGCCTCGATGATGAGTATTGGATTCTCACTGTTTATAGTTGTGATCGCTTCCCTAAATTTAGTGATGGATTTTGACTTCATTGAACAAGGTGCTGAAAATGGTGCTCCAAAATACATGGAATGGTATGCTGCCTTTGGATTATTGGTAACACTGATCTGGTTGTACCTCGAAATACTGAAATTGCTTGGGAAGTTGAGCTCCCGGAAATAATACCTTTGATATTATAAAAAAAACTTTTTTTTAATGAAAAATTTTCTAACTTTGAATTCATGCAACTAAGTCAGTACATCAGCGATTTACTTTTCCGCTACGAATGCGTCACACTCCCTAATTTTGGTGCTTTTTTGTCGCATCCCATATCAGCGAGAATTAATGAGGCTACTAGTGACTTTTATCCGCCACAAAAACAGTTGTCTTTTAATGCACAACTTCGATCTAATGATGGTCTTTTAGCTTCCTATATTTCTGATTTAGAAAACATTAGTTTTGAAGTGGCAACTTCCAAAATTGAGCAGCAAATTTCTCAGTTAAAATCACGTTTAGAAAAAGGAGATACGGTTGAGTTTAAACACATTGGTGAACTCACTTCATCAGAAGAAGGAAAACTTTTGTTTGTACCCTCTAATAATCTTAATTATATGACCGAGTCATTTGGCTTGGCTTCTTTTGTCTCCCCTTCTGTGGAGCGACAAGCTCATAAAGCAGTGGTTCAGAAACTAGAAGAAACGGGTGCAATTGCCTTGGCTCCTAGGCGACGTAAGTCTGCTTTGTATATGAGATATGCCGCCATAGCAGTGCTTGCACTTGGATTAAGCGGATCCATCGGATCTAACTTATACCTTTCAAAAATTGAGCAGCAAAACAGCATTGCAATTGATAATGCAAATGCAAGTTTAGATACTAAAATACAAGAAGCTACTTTTGTTATAGACAATCCGTTACCTGCTGTCATGGTAAATTTAAAAAAACAAAGTGGTGATTTTCATATTGTAGCTGGAGCTTTTAGAGTGAAAGAAAATAGCATAAAGAAATTACACCAATTGAAAGCTTTGGGCTATTCTAGCGCTCGTCTTATTGGTGTCAACAGATATGGCTTACACCAAGTAGTTTATGAAAGTTTTGAAACTCGAAAAGATGCTGAAAAAGCATTATTCAAAGTAAGAAAGGCTCAAGATCGTGCCGCGTGGTTGTTGATAAAAGCCATTCCCTGATTCAATTAATTTTTTTAACGTGTTTTTGCGTACAAGTTTTTGTACATAATACTTTTATACCTTTAAACTCTATGGATTCTAAACATCCTAAAGATTCAAAAACGACCATGACCGACTTGGTCCTGCCAAGCGAAACCAATGCCATCCACACCCTGTTTGGAGGCGAATTATTAGCTCGAATGGATCGTGCAGCGAGCATCGCTGCTCAACGGCATTCTGGAGAAATTGTAGTAACAGCTTCTGTAAACCATGTAGCATTCAAACATGCAGTTCCTTTGGGAAGTATCGTAACAGTTGAAGCAAAGGTGTCGCGTGCATTTAAAAGTTCGATGGAAGTGTATATCGATGTTTGGGTGGACAATAAGAAAACAGAAAAGTCTGTAAAAGTAAACGAAGCCATTTTTACCTTTGTAGCCGTGGATAGTGTCGGGGTGCCAGTGGTCATTCCACAATTAATTCCTGAAACAGAGGAAGAGATTTTGCGTTTTGAAGGTGCTTTGAGGCGCAAACAGTTGAGTTTGGTCTTAGCGGGAAAAATGAAAGCTGAAAATGCAACTGAACTAAAGGCGCTCTTTAGCTAAGAGTTATAAGCGGTAAATCCAATGGGAAGGGTTTTGTATGGTACTGTCTTTGTAGATCCCAAAACTCAGGACGGTTTCACCAGAAGCTTTGTTGGTAATCACCTCACCGATTACTTGTTTTGTGGTCACCTTATCCCCTTTTTGAACATAAAATTTAGACAAGTTTTTATAAACTGTAATGTAGTTTCCGTGTCTGACCATAACAGTATTATTTCCGTTTTTTGGAGTCATGATGCTTTGTACTACACCTTCAAACACGGCACGGACTTCCTCGCCTTTGTTGGTCGCAATACGAACGCCATTACTCTTAATTGTTAAAGACCGATCAATCGGAGATGGATTGTTTCCGAAACGTAATTTCACAACACCCTTCTCTACAGGCCATGGAAGCTTTCCTTTATTGGAGGTGAAATTCGCTGCTAAAATTTTCTGTTCAGGAGTCAAAGAAAACACTGTTGATTTGGAGGATTTGCCCGCTTTTTTATTAGAAGCCGCGATAGCGTCCTGAATGATTTTTCTGATTTCTTTATCAATTCTATTAGATTCACGTTGTTTGGTTTTTAGCTGTGCTGTAAACGTTGAAAGGTTATTTTTAATATCTTTTATCAAAGCTTTTTGTTGCGCAAGCTCTTTGTCCAGTGCAACCTTCGCTATTTTATTTTCTTCTATTAGCTTTTGTTTATCCTTTTTTTGATTGACTAGTGCAATGTTAAGCTCTTGCATTTTAGCTGTTTCTGTCTTAATCAATTCTGCTTGAAGCATTTGATAATCTGCATATTGTTTTATATACTGCAGACGCTTATAAGCTTGTTGAAAATTAGAGGACGACAATAAAAACATAAGCTTGCTTTGATTTGATCGACTCTTGTAGGACTTGACAATCATCTCCGCATAATCGGCTTTGAGAGCTTTTAGCCTTATTCTTAGTTTAGAGATTTTAGTCTGATTGCTATTGATTTCACGCGTTAATAAATTAGCTTGTTGGTTGGTAATCCTGATGAGATTTTTTCTCACATTAATCTTAAAATCTAAATCTTCCACAACCGATAGGACCGATTTTTGCTCCTTCTTGCCTTCAAACAACAAAGCTCCTATTTGTTGAATCTCACGTGTTAGTTCACGGCGACGCTCTTCTAATTCTTGCTGCTTTTTACTTTGAGAAAAGCCACTAAAATGCAGCATAAACGTGAGTAAAAAGAGGATTAAGGTAAAACGTGGACTGGTTAATTTCATTTTAATTCAATAGCTTTAAATCCTTTTGGGATGGTAAAGGGAAAACGTAATGGTTGACCCAAACTTACGGATTTTATATTCAAATTTAAGGTGGTTTGTTCATTCGTATTGGTTGAGGTGATGACCATCTGTTCAGGAAGAACCAATCCCTCTATGTTTTGATAAGATCGGTACTGGACTTTTAAGACATTTTGCTTTAAAGATTGACTTAACAACTGCGCGTCTAATTTAAAGTAAGCGGGATTAATTAAATACAATAAATCATAAAGATCATTTTGTTGTTTTGGAGCGATCGTATAAGAATTTGGGTGGTTTCTTTTTTCAAATTCTTTGGGTTTAATATCAAAAACTGCTTCACCTAAGAGAAGGTTCTGAAGGTTTTTAAACTGAAGATCCGTTCCTAAAAAATCACTAATTAATGTATAATCTCCATCAAAAAAGGTGTTGTCTAATTTATTGTAAAAACGCACACGATCATGGGTTATTTTGACTCGAACCATATTTAGAAATGCATTGACCCAAATGGTCTTATCGTGCTCCATTCGCAGAGTGACGGTATGTGTTTCAGAGCGGTTGCCTTGAGTATATTCTATTTTTAGTCGGCCTTGTAATGTTTTAAATTCAGACTTTGATTTATCGTATTTTTTAACGATTTGCTTTACAGACATCTTTGGATCCAATGTCTCTTTAGACTCCATTACTTTTGCAGATTTACACCCTAAAAAGAAAAGCCCTAAAATCATATTGTATATAAAAAATCTTGTCTGTGTCATGGATTGTTTTTTAATGCCATTGCTTTTTTAGTAAACGCTTCTGATGCTTCAATATTTCCTTGCAGCTCATAAGTCGCACTCAGTTGTTTGTAAAAATCGTATTGTATTTCATTATTGTCGTAAATATAATCCAACCCCATTGAGAGGCTTTCAACCGCCATATCTAAATTGTTTAGCGCTTTATTTGCCATCCCATTGACCAAATATAAAAGCGGTTGTGAAGGGTACATCTCCAATTGGTCATTGGTAAATAGTACAGCAGTTTCAAATTGATTGGTTTCCAAATACAAAAGGGCTAGGTTTTTAATAATGGTGAAATTATTGGGATCAAATTCTAGTGCTTTTATGTAGGACGAAATCGCTTTGAGATAGTTTTTTTGATTGTAATAATAATCCGCCCATTCTAAGTCAGAACGGCTCGCGCTGTTTTCGGTGACGCTATTGGTCACTTCCAATAAAACAGACTTATACTCTGGGTGTTTTTCAATAAAACTCATAAAATCGTTCAACACTTTCACTTTAAAACTCGGCAAAACAACCGTACTGGTTGCAACAATTTTCATGGAGGCAATTGCCTTATCGTACTCCTTTGCGTCTAAATAAAATTTATATAAGGCCACATGAACAAAATGGGATTTTGGATGCTGTTTCAAAAATTCCTGAGCTGTTTCAAAAGCTTCCTTTTTTTTATTTAACTCGCTATAGGCATAAATAAGATTCAAAAAATTTGAGGGGTCTTCTGGGGTTTCTTGCAAGCGTGTTTTGAGGTGCGCAATCCGCTGGGCTTCTAATCCACTACGATCATAAATATCCTTTCGGATGGAATCTCTAGCAGCATTGATTCCAAAATTATAATCTAATTCATCCAAAACATTAAGCGCTTCTTGATAACGTCCAACTTCAAAATAAAGATTTACAAGGTCTTGTTTATAATCTGGATGACGAGTGAGCATGGGTTGGAGGGCCAAAGTAGCCTCCTCAAAACGGTTTTGCTCAATATACAAATGATACAAACTTTCTTTATACCAAAAATTATCTGCATTTAATTCGATTGCTTTTTGAAGATTAAACTCAGCTCTCTCAAATTGTTTCAGTTTAAAATAATTAATTCCTAACTCATGAAATACCACCGATTCAATAGAATTTAACTTTTCGCACATTAATAATTCATCAATGGCTTTGGAATAATTTCCAAGAGCTTTATGCTTCATCGCATCATAAAAATGAGTTTGAAATTTGACATGGGTGCTATCATTTAAAGCCGTCAAAAGACTGTCGGTTTCAACTTGTGCTTGTACCCCAAACGAACTTATCAAGATACAAAACGCTACAAAACCATGTCTTGTTCTATTCATCATTTTCCAGTGCTTCCAAATCCACCTTCTCCACGAGAGGTTTCGTTGAGTTGTTCTACTTCGATCCAGTCTGCTCGTTCGTGTTTTGCGATGACCAATTGTGCAATGCGTTCACCGTTTTCTATTTTAAAATCTGTATTGGATAGATTCACCAAAATAACTCCTATTTCTCCTCGGTAATCCGCATCCACAGTGCCAGGACTGTTCAAAACGGTTAAGCCATGTTTGGCGGCCAAACCACTTCGTGGACGTACTTGTGCTTCAAAGCCCACAGGAAGTTCTATAAACAAACCTGTTTTGATGATGGCACGGGCTAGTGGTTTCAAAATAACGGCTTCTGAAATATTAGCGCGAAGGTCCATTCCTGCAGAGGCGATTGTTTCGTATTCAGGAAGTTGATGGGCTGATTTATTTATAATTTTAATGGTCATAAGAGGGTTTTAAAAATTGTTTAATGGTTGCTTTTTCATTGAACCAGATAATAAGTAATAAGACAACTATTAAGGCAGACCCCATCAGATACTGGGCTCTAAATTGATAGAACGAAATCGCCGATAAAGAGATGGTGAGGACTAAATAAAGGCTGATTTTTTTTATGTTGTAAGGAACTGGGTAGTGCTTACGTCCAAAATAATACGACAGTCCCGTCATGGATGCATATGCGACTAAGGTAGCCATGGCAGATGCCATATAGCTAAAAGAAGGGATAAAAATTAGATTAACCAAAAGGGTGATGACTGCTCCAATTACAGATATATAGGCCCCAAACTTGGTACGGTCTGAGATCTTATACCAGACAGATAAATTGTGATATATTCCAAGAAAAAGATAGGCCAATAATAAAATTGGCACCACTTTCATGGCTTCCCAATAGGCTTCATTTGGAATGAGAATGATTTTTAAAATATCCACAAAAACCACCACTACGAGTAGAATAAGTGCCCCACAGATCACAAAAAACTCCAAGATTTTTGCATAGTTTTTGGTGGCATCCTTGGTTTTGGATTGACTGAAAAAGAAGGGTTCTATTCCCAAGCGGTAGGCCGTTGCAAACAACATCATAAAGAGGGCAAGTTTGTAACAGGCGGAGTACATCCCTACAGATGTTTTGGCAATGGATTCTGGAAGGAGGCGCTCCAACAGCACCCGATCAAAAGTTTCATTTATAGAAAAAGCCACCCCAGCTACCAAGACTGGCAAGGCATAACGCAGCATTTTTTTCCAAAGATCCGTATCTATTTTGTATTTAATTTTAATATAGAATGGTAAAAGTAGCAGCAAAGTGACGCCGCTCGCCACAAGATTGGCAATGAAAATATAACTCACTTCAAAATTGGCGATATAGAGGGCATCCCAAAGACTGTTGTCAACCGACAATGCTTTTAGATACACCAATAAAAAAACATTTAAAGCCAGATTGATTACGACATTGGTCAGTTTGACGGCTGTGTATTTAACCGGCTTTCCTTCGGCTCTCAAATAAGCAAAGGGAATTATAACCAGGGCATCCAAAAACAAAGTCCAAACAACCAAGGTGATGTAGTTGACATGGATGTGTGTGAGGTCGGCAATCTGTTGTCGAAATAGGAAACCAAGACCTAAAAACCCTAAAGAGGAGACTAAAATTGAAATTGAGGCAGTACTAAGCACCTTGTCCTTGGAAGGTTCTTTGTTGAAAAACCGGAAAAAAGCGGTTTCCATTCCATAGGCGAGTATGACGTTAAACAGTACAAAATAGGCAAATACAATAGACACATCTCCGTAGTCGGAGACATTTTCAAGCACCGATTTATCGGTATGTAAACGCACCAAAAGAAAGCTTAACATTCTGGGAACCACCGTTGCCAGTCCGTAAATGAAGGTTTGTTTGTATACTGTTTTTAGGACGCTCACGGCTCTCTTATTTTATCCTATAAAAATACACATTTTAACGTACAATCTATAATTGTTGTTTAGCGGTTTTTTGGCGGTGAAGAAGGATAAGCCATCGACTCCTCTTTTTTGAGGTTTGAAATTTTATAATAAAGACGATTACCGTTGACACTGTAGCTAACAACACAGTCATTTTGAGCGAGATTAAAAGGAGAAGGCTCTCTGATTAAATCACGCTTGTTTTTGTATTCGTCTTGTGGGTTGGAACTCATTATTATGTCTTTTTGCGTATTGGTAGAGTGTCTGAATCGACCTACGATCAATTTATCTCTTGTTTCTACAGCAGTTTTTTCACCTCTAAAATGAAGGCTGTCAATAACAATGTTTCCATTTTCTTTGAGTGGTAAAAATACATTGACCCCAGAGCCGCCTCCTTGAACTCCCGCAATCCAGGAGTTGTAGTAAGGCGCTGTAATTTCTAATGGTGCCGTGGATTGAAATTGCACTACCGATTCTTGAGAGGTCTTGCAATTGACAATACTTAAAAAAACGAGTCCTAAAATAAGGGAAGTCGTAAATTTCATTCGGTTTGAATTTATGTTTATAAACATACGGAATTTTTAATTGAGTTTGAAATTAAAGCCTACAAATACGGCGAGCCCTGAAGCCATCGATTCGTTGATGGTAATGTTTTGAGCATTGAAATAAGGCAATTGCAATTGCACGTAAAGCTTCTCTTTTAATTTATAATTTGCCCCTGCCCCTATACCTAAAATAGTCAATGCACTGTTTTCGATGTCCCCATCATTACGGGTCAAATCTTCAAAACCAAAGCCGTAGCCTAAGTGCCCAAAAATATTGAACCTAGAGGAGTTGAAAAAGTAATATTGAATCGTGGGTATAAACCCGTAAGAATTAATGTTGATGCCGCTCTCATCTTTAAAAAGCACATTATTGGAGGTGAAAAAACTGCCTTGAAAAGACACCTTTTCCGAAACATGAAACTCCAAGCCTGCTTTGGCAATAAGTCCAAAATCGCGGCTGTCTGAGTTGGTCGTTGGAAAGGGAGAGACAGTGATGGAAAGCGCCATGTCTCCTTTTTTATTTTGAGCAGTGGCGGATAAGGATACAACTAATAAAAAGAGTAGCGAACGTTGTTTTAAGTAGGTCATAAGATTTGATTTAAGCATGCTAAAAGTCAAACAAATTTTGTGCCATGAAAAAAGCCTTGCTAATGCAAGGCTTTAATGAGTATAGTTTAAAATTAAATTTCTAACCATTCAGTGCTTCCGCCCCACCTACGATTTCTAAGATTTCATTGGTAATGGATGCTTGACGTGCTTTGTTGTAGGTTAATTTAAGCTGGTCTCTAAGCTCTGTGGCGTTGTCCGTTGCTTTGTGCATCGCTGTCATTCGGGCGCCATGCTCGCTGGCAAAACTGTCCCTTATGGACTTGTATAATTGTGTCTTTAAAGACTTTGGAATTAAGGTTTCTACAATCTCTTCTTTAGACGGCTCAAAAATATAATCGAGGTTTGCATTGGCATCGCCTTCTATGGGCTCAATTGGCAAGAACTGCTCGGTCATGATTTCTTGGGTCGCTGCATTTTTGAATTTATTGTAAATAATTTCAATCTTATCAACTGCTTTGGATTCAAATTGTTCCATGAGCATCTCTGCAATTACAGCCACATTGTCAAATGTTAAGTCGTCATAAACAGCACTTTGGTTGGAGATGATGTCAAGGTTTTTTGAAAGGGCATCGTTGGCTTTTTTTCCAATAGCCACAACCGATACATTCGCATCATAACCTTCTGCAACCACATTGGCTTGTTTGATAATATTGGAATTAAACGCCCCACAGAGTCCTCTGTTTGAAGTAATCGCTACAATAAGTACGTTTTTGATGTCGCGTTGTTCTGAATATTTACTTCCAGAATCGGCGTCCAAAGTGGCACTTAGGTTTTGTAAAAGCTCCGTGAGTTTATTCGCATAAGGACGCATCGCTGTGATGGCATCTTGTGCTTTTTTCAACTTAGCAGCCGATACCATTTTCATGGCACTTGTAATCTGCATCGTTGAAGACACGGATGCTATTCTATTTCGGATTTCTTTTAAATTTGCCATGCTGTTGTTATCTTAAACTAAGCGCTGTATTTGCTTGATAATTCTTTTGCAACTGCTGTTAAGGTGTCTGTCACTTCGTCCGTTAATTTACCAGATTTTAAAGTGGCTAACACATCGCTATGCTTAGCTCTTAAAAACTCGATATATTCGGTTTCAAATTCTTTGACTTTGTTGACAGGAACTGCTCTCAAAAGGTTTTTGGACCCTGCATAGATGATCGCAACTTGATCTTCTACTTTGAAAGGGTCGTTTTGTGCTTGCTTCAAAATTTCAACGTTACGTCGTCCTTTTTCAATCACATTTAAAGTTACGGCATCTAAATCCGATCCAAACTTAGCAAAGGCTTCCAATTCACGGAACTGTGCTTGGTCTAATTTTAAGGTTCCAGATACTTTTTTCATGGCTTTGATCTGTGCATTTCCACCCACACGAGATACCGAAATACCTACGTTAATTGCTGGACGTACTCCAGAATTAAACAAATCACCATCTAAAAATATTTGACCATCCGTAATCGAAATTACGTTGGTTGGAATATAGGCAGATACATCCCCGGCTTGTGTTTCAATAATTGGCAAGGCTGTTAAAGAGCCTCCTCCTTTTACAATCGGTTTTAATGCATCTGGTAAATCGTTCATATCTTTTGCAATGTCATCGTTGTTGATGACTTTTGCTGCACGTTCTAGTAAACGGGAGTGTAGGTAAAATACATCTCCTGGATACGCCTCACGTCCTGGAGGACGACGTAATAAAAGGGATACCTCACGATAAGCTACGGCTTGCTTCGATAAATCGTCATAGACAATCAATGCTGGACGACCCGTATCTCTAAAGTACTCTCCAATAGCAGCTCCTGCAAAAGGTGCATATACTTGCATTGGTGCGGGATCCGAAGCATTTGCTGCGACAATTGTCGTGTATGCTAAAGCCCCTTTTTCTTCTAATGTTTTTGCAATCAATGCCACTGTTGACGCTTTTTGTCCAACAGCTACATAGATACAATATACAGGTTCCCCTGCATCGTAAAATTCTTTTTGATTTAAGATGGTGTCAATACAAACGGCCGTTTTACCGGTTTGTCTGTCCCCAATCACCAACTCACGTTGTCCACGACCTACTGGGATCATGGCGTCAATGGATTTAATCCCTGTTTGTAAGGGCTCTGTTACAGGCTCACGAAAAATAACCCCTGGTGCTTTACGCTCTAAAGGCATTTCGTAAACTTTCCCTTCAATAGGTCCTTTTCCATCAATCGGTGCGCCAAGTGTGTCTACCACACGGCCCACAATTCCTTCTCCTACATTGATCGAAGCAATACGACCTGTGCGTTTTACTGTGGAGCCTTCTTTTATCACATTAGAAGCTCCTAAAAGTACAATCCCAACATTGTCTTCTTCAAGGTTTAATACAATCCCTTCAAGGTCTCCTTCAAATTGTACAAGTTCGCCATACTGTGCATTGGAAAGTCCGTACGCACGTACAATACCATCTCCTACAGTTAATACGGTTCCTACCTCATCTAAGGAAGCGGTTGCTTCAAAACCTGAAAGTTGTTGTTTTAAAATTGCTGATATTTCAGCTGCTTTTACTTCTGCCATCTTAATTTATTTTATACCTCTGATTGAATCTCAGTATAGTTTTAGTTAATTGTAAATTTACGTTTTAACGTATTTAATTGATTCGAAACACTCGCATCGTATTGTTGGTCTCCAACTCGTAAAATGAAACCACCAAGGATGTTTTCATCTACAGAATTGCTAAGGGTCACTTCCTTTGTGGTTAAGGTTTTAAGCTTGGCCATAACTTTGGCTTCTAATTCAGAAGTCATCGGGATGGCTGTGGTTACAAAGGCATTTTCTTTATTGTTAGCTAAGTCGTATAAAATCCCGTATTGGGAGGCGACTTGACTTAGTATATCAACTCTATTATTAGTAACAAGAATATTGAACAGTGATTTGCTTTCTGTACACATAGAAGGGAAAACAGCTTTTAATACAGCTTCTTTTTCAGATAGTTTGACCACTGGGCTTTTGAGCACTGCTTCCAAGGATGCATTGTTTGCAATGGCCTGACCGATATGTGCCATATCTGCCTGTACTGCGGCTGCTTGTTTATTATCGGATGCTAAGCTCAATACGGCTTTTGCATATCTAATTGCTGCTCTTGTTCCTGCCATGATTCATTAGTTTAGGGTAGCGTCTTTCAACATTGATTCCACTAATTTTTCTTGTTTTGATTTGTCTGAAAGTTCTTCACGAACCACTGTTTCTGCAATTGAAATTGAGAGTTCGGCAACCACCGATTTTAAATCGGCAATCGCTGCTTTCTTTTCAGATACGATGGCGGCTTGTGCCTGAGCAACTAACTTACTAGCCTCTTCTTTGGCCTCTGTTTTCGCAGATTCAATCATCGTGTTTTTTAACTCCCGTGCCTCTTTAAGCATAGTTTCACGCTCTGCCCGGGCTTCCTTTAAAAGTTTCTGGTTGTCTGCTTGCAGATTTTCCATGTCTTTTTTAGCATCTGCAGCGGCAGAAATAGCCTCTTTAATATCGGACTCACGTGTCTCAACAGCATCAAGAATTGGTTTCCATGCAAACTTTTTTAGAAGTAGAACTAAGCCTACAAAAAGAAGTAGTTGCCAGAAAAATAGGCCTAATGAAAATTGTTCGATTAATTTTTCCATAATAACATTTATTGTTAATTACTTTTGCTTAATTTTTTAAATAAAAACAACTACAACCAACCGTTGTAGTTGTTTTTTGAGTGTTTGGAATTATGCGAATAACGCAGCAAAACCAATACCTTCAATAAGTGCAGCTGCGATTAACATCGCTGTTTGGATTTTACCAGATGCTTCTGGCTGTCGTGCAATTGCATCCATGGCGGATCCGCCAATTCTACCAATTCCCATTCCTGCTCCAATAACGATTAAACCTGCTCCTACAATACTTGGAATTTCCATAATATATAAATTAAAAATTAAACATTCAGTTTGTTAATGTGCATGATCGTGATCATGCTCTTCTACTGCCGACCCAAAATAGAGGGCTGACAACATGGTAAATATATAAGCCTGTAAGGCCGCTACTAATAATTCTAATATTCCTAATCCAAAGGCTAATACAAATGATAACGAACTCCCTAGCCAGCTTTTGAAAATAAACATCAACCCTATTAAGCTCATTAATACAATGTGCCCTGCAGTGATATTTGCATAGAGACGTATCATTAATGAAAAGGGCTTGATAATCGTTCCTAACAATTCAATGGGTGCCAATACCAAGCGCATTAACTTAGGAACTCCTGGCATCCAAAAAATGTGCATCCAGTAGACTTTCTTTGCTGTAAATGTAGTAATCAAATACGTGAGCATTGCCAAACAAAATGTTACAGCAATATTATTGGTCACATTGATTCCTAGGGGCGTTAACCCTAATAAATTGATGGTCCAAACAAAGAAAAAGACGGTCAGCAGATAGCTCATGTAGCGCTTATAGTGTTTCTTTCCAATGTTTGGAATTGCAATATCATCTCTGACATACAATACAATTGGCTCAAGAATTCTGCCAATTCCTGAAGGAATTGAAGACGTTTTATATGTTTTGGCCATTCTAGAAAAAACAAAAAACAACAATAATGAAACAATCATGATTGTAAAAACGTTTTTTGTAATGGAAAAGTCTAGTGGCTTTAGGTTTGTAGCATGGTGGGTTTCATCATAAGAGATGGTTCCTTCCGCATCTGTTTTGTATATTTTTCCGTGGTCTAGTTTATAATAGGCATCTCCTACTTGTGCGACCGATTCTCCGTGATGAAATTTTGAAGACAAAAAAACTTGCAGGCCGTTATCCCATAAAATAACTGGCAAAGGAAATCCTATATATTCGTGTACGCCCTCATCGGTTGTGTAAGACCACAAGCCGAAGTCATAGGTGTCTTCTAAGTGGTGTTGAATGTACGCCTTGATTTCAGATTTAATATCTGTTTCTGCACCTTTCTCACCGCCTGCCATAGATATGAAAGGGAATAGGAAAAATAATAATGTAATTAATCTAATGGTTAATTTACTTCGCATAGGACTGTTTAATGATCACTTAAAAATCGATGCAAAGTTATGTATTAAATCAAAA
>JABHDE010000076.1 GCA_018673215.1 Formosa sp.
CAAATTTTTTATTCATTGTTTTTTATTTACTCTTCAAATAGATGCCTTTAATCTTTTGTTTATGGGCTCTCTCCAATGAGGGATTTTAATATTTAATATTTTCTTAATTTTTGTTTTGTCCAGCACACTGTAAGCGGGTCGTTTTGCAAGAGTTGGAAATGCGGTTGTTTTGATGGGATTTATCTTTATTTCTGTATTGGATTCTTCAAAAATAACTTTTGCAAAATCATACCAACTCACCACACCTTCATTGCTGTAGTGATACAATCCAAAACTTTTATTATTAGAACTCACAATGTTTAATATCACTTGTGCTAGATCTCCTGCATAGGTTGGGGTGCCTATTTGATCGCTAACGACACTTATTTCATCACGTGTTTCAGCCAACCTCAGCATCGTTTTCATGAAATTAGCCCCATGTTCAGAATATAACCAAGAGGTTCTTATTATAAAATGCTTTTTTAATGTATTCTGAATTTCAACCTCTCCTTTCAATTTGGACGCTCCATACACACTGATTGGTTTAGGAATATCCGTTTCAATATAAGGTTTTGTTTTTTGACCATCAAATACAAAATCCGTTGAAACATGAATTAAAACAATCCCTTGTTCTTTACATACAATTGCTAAATTTTTTGCGCCCTGTGCGTTTATTTCAAATGCTTTTTCAACTTCTACTTCTGCTTTATCAACTGCTGTATAAGCCGCACAATTGATACAATAATCAATTTTTATATTGGATTTAAAAAACATCTCTATCTGGCTCAAGTCACAAATGTTTAGCTCCTGATAATCTGTATAAATAATAGTTAAATCTTTATGCTTCATTTCAAGATCCTTTATACAACTTGCCAGCTGTCCATTGCCCCCTGTTACTAATACATTTATCATCCTATTATATTTGAAAGTGTTGGTAATACTTGATCTTTCTCTGAAACAATAAATTCACTAAAAGGTAGCTTCCAGTCAATCCCCAGAGCTTGGTCATCATATCGAAGTCCTTGTTCTGAAGCTTTGTTATAAAAATTATCGCATTTATAAGAAAAGATAGCCTTATCACTAAGAACGATAAATCCGTGTGCAAATCCTCGTGGGACAAAAAGTTGTTTTTTATTGTCTTCTGATAATTCAATTGAAAAGTGCTCAGAAAACGTTGGAGAATCCTTTCTCATATCTAATACCACATCTAAAACGGTTCCTTTTATAACCCGTACCAATTTAGCCTGTGCATATTTTCCTGTTTGATAGTGTAATCCTCTTAGGACGCCTTTTGTCGAAAACGATTCGTTGTCTTGAACAAATTTGACTTGTTGACCAATTAATTCGCTGAACTTATTTTGATTGAAACTTTCAAAAAAGTAACCTCTTGTATCATTAAATACCTTAGGCTCTAGAACAAAGCAACCTTTAAGTTTTGTTTCTGTGGCTGTCATTGATTATTTATTCAATAATTCCATTAAATTTTTACTATACCCGCTTTTTAATAAGGGGGCGGCTAACCTTTTTAGCTGAGCCTCATCGATATATCCCATTTCAAATGCAACGCCTTCAATAGCGCCTACTTTTAAGCCTTGTCTTTGCTCAATAACCTCCACGAACTGAGAAGCCTGCATTAACGATTGAAATGTCCCAGTATCTAACCATGCTGTTCCTCGGTCTAAAATACTAACACTGAGCTTTCCTTGCTCTAAATAAGCTTTATTTATATCTGTTATTTCTAACTCCCCTCTTTGGCTAGGCTTTATATTCTTAGCAATTTCTATGACCGAATTATCATAAAAATAAATACCTGGCACTGCATAATTTGATTTTGGATGCTCAGGTTTTTCTTCAATAGACACCGCTTTCCCTTCATTATTAAACTCAACAACTCCATAACGTTCTGGATCCGTAACTCTATAGGCATAAATAATTCCGCCATCAGGGTCGTTGTTGGCCTGCAACAATTTTTCTAAGCCAGTGCCATAAAAAATATTATCCCCTAAAATAAGAGCTACTTTATCATTTCCAATAAAATCTTCACCAATTAAAAAGGCCTCTGCCAATCCATTTGGTTGTTCTTGTTCCGCATATTCAAAAGAACACCCGTATTTTTTGCCATCACCTAACAACTTTTGAAATAACGGTAAATCTTTTGGAGTAGAAATAATCAATACCTCGTTTATACCCGCATACATTAATGTAGACAATGGGTAATAAATCATCGGCTTATCATAAATAGGCATTAACTGTTTACTTACAGATAGTGTTAAGGGGTGGAGTCGTGTTCCAGATCCACCAGCAAGAATGATTCCTTTCATGTAGCTTTATGGTATTGTTTATTGTAATAAGACTGATAAGCCCCCGAAGTAACATTATTTAACCATGTTTCATTATTTAAATACCAATGAATCGTTATGGCTAAGCCTTCTTCAAAAGTTACGGACGGCTCCCAACCTAACTCATCTTTTATTTTTGAAGCGTCAATTGCGTAGCGCAAATCATGACCTGGACGGTCTTCGACAAAGGTTATGAGTTGCTCTGAATCGCCTTGAGGGCGTCCAAGTTTCACATCCATTTGTTTACACAACTCTTTTATTAAATCTATATTTTTCCACTCGTTAAATCCGCCAATATTATAGGTTTCTTTGTTTTTTCCTTTATGAAAGACCAAATCAATAGCCTTTGCATGGTCTTTAACGTACAACCAATCTCTTGTATATTCTCCATTTCCATACACTGGAAGCGCCTTTTTGTTTATGATGTTATTGATAAATAACGGGATTAATTTTTCTGGAAATTGATTCTGACCGTAATTATTAGAGCAATTCGTGATGACATAGGGCATGCCGTACGTTTCTCCATAAGATCTTACGATATGGTCAGAACTTGCTTTTGATGCCGAATAAGGTGAGTTTGGGTCGTATGGAGTGGTTTCTGTGAATAATCCAGTTGGTCCCAAAGTTCCATATACCTCATCCGTACTTACGTGATAAAATAATTTGTCTTGAAAATCGTCTTCCCAAGTATTTTTAAAAGCGTTTAATAAAATCGTAGTCCCTAAAATATTTGTTTTAATAAAGTCCAATGGGGTTTTTATAGATCGGTCAACATGTGACTCTGCTGCTAAATGAATAACACGATCAAATTTGTAGTGTTCAAAGAGTGTATTGATAAAATTCTCGTCGGTAATATCTCCTTTGATAAAAGTGTAATTTGGATTAGATTCAATTTTCTTAAGGTTTTCTAAGTTGCCCGCATACGTCAAAGCGTCTAAATTAAAAACGTTGTATTGGGGGTAATTCTCCACAAATAAGCTTAGAACATGGGACCCTATAAAACCAGCTCCACCTGTAATTAAGACTTTCATACACTCATTTTAAACTTTTCTATAAATTTTAAAAACTCTATTGCAAATAAAACTCCCAGGGCGATTAAAAATGCTAAAATCCCTAAGAATAAGGTTGAGTTCAGTTCTATGCCAAAAAAACTTTTAGTGGTGCTTGCAAACCCAGAGTCTTGTTTGTTGGAAATCATTTCAATAATATATTGCTTGTCCAAAAGCTCTCTTTCTACTTCCACCAGTTTACTTCTCAATTCTAAATCGCTTTGGTATAAATCGTATTCTTTGGTTTTTTCAACCTCACTAGATCCTTCAAAAGTAATTCCGATCTCCGAAGGCTTTGAGTTTTTATCAGCGTCTATCCCTTGTTCTAAAACTCTTTTATAAGTCTCTTGAAGAGCTTCTGACTTTTCTAAGGCTAGCATTAAAGCGGCTTTTGTTTGGTTAAGCTCTACAAGATCTTTCCTTTGCTCATTTAAGAAAAATGGGTTTAAATTAATCGATTCCACAATGTTTTCAAAAACGGATTTAAAACTATTTCGTTCTGAAGATTCAATTCTAATTTGTTGATATTTATGGGTATAGTCTTCATTGTTTTTTAAAAAGTCTTCATATTCAATTTTTGTGGCTGCTAAGGAATCCAATTGCTTTATATACTTATTAAAAGCTATAAGTTTGTTGTTTTCACTCACAACAGGTTTAACGTCAAAAGCCAAAATAGACTTCGTTCTATCAGTATCTAAATTTAAGACATTCCCAAGAGTTTCATAATCTTGTTGTCTTAACAAATCATTATAGTAGCCTACAGAGTTGTACAGATTTTCACCCGTTTGGTAATTTTGAACGACCGTTACTGAGGATTCATATTTAGGAATCGCTGTCTTTTTACTTAATGCCCCAATGATAAGCCCTGAAATCGTTGCCAGAGCAAGAATAATAATTCGTTTCTTTACAAGGAAAATAAACCATACAAACGCTAAAAAAATGTTTTTAAAAATTGAAGCAATAAACTTAAAGAAACGATCAAAAACATTACCGATATGTTTAAAGAGTTGTCCTAAATCAACTTCTTCAGAATTGTTGGGAGTATTAGAATTAGTGCTCATAATGTGTTGTTAATTAAATATCTGATTTAAAATTTGTTTTGTTATTAAATACGTTGGTTTTACCCCGCTAGAACCGAGTCCTCCCGATGCTAAAGTACTGCCCGTTTCAAGTGGGTTGTCACTTGCGTAGTAGGCATATCGAACCTTTACATTGGGATTTATACTGTGACGAACCTTTGAGGCTGCTTGTATGGCTTTTTGATAATGGGCGCCTTCCATCTCTAAGCCAATAACGTTCCATGTAGAATCATGGAAAAACTTTAATAAGTCTTTATTTTGAAGCGAAGTACCCAAAACTGTTACCATTGTGCCTTCAAAAACTTTTAAGTCTTTCGTTACAAAATCCTTAAGCGTTAACTCGTTTTGAAAAGGATAATTGTCCGCCGTTCCTTCAAAAATATGTGCCGATGGTATCATAATATCTCCTTTAGAGCCTTCTAAAATCCCTGCTTTCCCCATGATCGAAATGGAATCCACGTTGAGGTGGATGTTTTTTTCAATTGTTTTAAACGGCTTTAATAGTTCGTCAATCGTCTCGTAAGCTTGCTCGCCAAAAGCGTAGTCCATAACTATGATTACCGGAGCTTCTTTTGAAGTCTCAAACTCAAATTCTGAATTAGAAAAATCAATCTTAGAGGAATCAAAAATTTGAACATCTATGTTGGTTCCGGACTTGTCTTCTATGAAAATCATGCCTTCTTGCAACGCAACTTGTTTCGTTTTATTGCGAAGCAACTTGTTTTCTTCTTTGCTCAAAAGTTCATATACCCTAAAAATATCCTGCTTGGCACATAACTCTTTAAGCGCTTTGGGTGCATGAATGGTGTTCATGACACTATGTAGGTTCGCAGAGATAATGTGAATTGGACGATTGATTAATTCATGTTTCTGAAGTGTCTCTTTTATTGTGTTCGCCCAAACTTCCCCGTGGATATGGTGGCCCAAACGTTCTCTTAAAACAGGGCTAAAGCTAATGGTTCGCTTTGAATTGTCTATAATTTCATCAATCGCACGCTTCCCTAGCCAATAAATTAGATGCAAAAAGTGATCCTGTTGTTTTGGAGTTGAAAACTGATCATAAACCTCTAAAATTTCTTCAAAAGTTCTGCCCAAAATATTCCCTGTATGTGTAATCGCTAGTTCACGTTCTTTTTGATTTAGTTTTTTCTTAGAAAGCACTGCAGCTTCTAACTTTACCCAATCTCTGGTAGTGGTTCCTTTATCATCAATAACAACTCGCTTTGCTATTTTATGAGACTCTATAAACATGAATGTCAAATGGGTCAAAATATCATAAATCTCCGAACGTCCTCGGGTAATTTCAATATTCATTTGCTCAAAATCGATTCGGTAACAATTTCGACGGCGTTTGGAAGGTACAATGACTTCAAAGTGAGAGTTTCCAAAACCCTCTGCGCTAGTTAGATTTATCAAAATACACTCTTCAATCCCAATTGGTAAACGATCCACTACATAAAGTAAGCCTTCTAATTCTGTTTTATCGCCACCAATTGACCCATAAATTTCGGGGCGTAATTGGAGCAATGCTTGACGCAAAGTCTCTCCCGAAACACCCATTGGTTTATAAAACCCACGGTTGAATAAATGGCGCATAGTTAAGTACATGCGCTCTATGGCATGAGAACTTTCTTGTGCTCTGGTACGGATAATATTTTTTATTTGAGGTTTGTGCATAAGTGATACAAATATACACTAATTCGTATGAATATTTTTAATCAAAACATCTGCGATTTTCCGGTCATTAGATAATCGAGGTGTTTTGTTTTGTCCTCCTAACTTTCCGATATTTTTCATATACCTTTGAAAGCCCCCTTTTTGAACCTGAATAATTTTTAATGGCTGCAACACTTTTCCTTGTATTAAATCCAAATAGTAACTGTTTTGAAGTTGCAATGCAGAGTCAATTTTTGCTGCAAAGCCCTCAAGGTCAGAGGGTGATTTTTCAAATTCAATAAACCATTCGTGATAAGGAAGCCCTTCTGAAGGGGTTGTTTGAGGGGCAACCGTGAATTCACTCACACTTACATTGGTTGATTTTAAAGCACTTAAAAGTGCATGTTCAACTTCTTTTGCAATGACATGTTCACCAAAAGCGGAAATAAAGTGTTTGATCCGCCCGCTGACAATCACCCTAAAAGGAGTTGTGGATGTAAACTGTATAGTGTCACCAATATTATAAGCCCAAAGACCCGCATTTGTGGAAATAATAATAACATAGTTTACTCCAATTTTAACGTCTTTTAAAGTCAATCGAGTGGGTGAGGGATCAAAAAAAGTATCCGCAACTATAAATTCGTAAAACATCCCCGAATCTAATTGAAGTAACATCCCTTTTTCATTTTGCTGATCTTGGAAAGCAAAAAATCCCTCGCTGGCAGGATAAAGCTCTATACTGTCTACCTTTCTTCCTATTAAACTCTCAAATTTAGAACGGTAGGGTTCGTAGTTCACTCCTCCAAAAATAAAAAGACTGAAATTTTGGAATAGGTCTCCTACCTTCTGCCCCTTTTCTTCTATCAGTTTTTCAAAATACATTTGAACCCATGATGGGATACCTGCAATGACAGACATGTCTTCTTTCAAAGTCTCCTTAACAATCATATTCACCTTGGTTTCCCAGTCCTCAATACAATTGGTTTCAAAAGTAGGAAGTCGGTTTTTTTGTAGATATTTAGGGACATAGTGTGCTACAATCCCTGACAAACGCCCAAGTTGAATCCCATTTTTAGTTTCTAAAACGGGACTTCCTTGTAAGAAAATCATTTTACCATTTACAATTTTAGTGTTTCCTGTTTGATGAATATAAAGTAAAATAGCGTTTTTCGCCGCTTCAATATGCCCCGGCATACTTTCTTTTGTAATAGGAATGTACTTAGCTCCAGAAGTTGTTCCGGATGTTTTTGCAAAATATAAAGGTTTGCCTTTCCACAAAACATCCTCCTCACCTCCAATAACTTTTTCAACATAAGGTTTCAGAGCCTCATAATCCCGGATAGGAACGTTATTTATAAAATCTTTATGGGTCTTTATCTTGTTAAAATTATGATCCTTTCCAAATTGAGTAAAGGAAGCATCAGCAATTAACGATTCAAAAACACGTTTTTGAGTGTCGATTGGGTTTAAAGCCCATTTATTTATTTTATTATAAGTTTTAGCCGCATAAAGTTTTGCAGCAAAGGCTTTAATTGATAGCATTTTTACGGTTTTAAAAGTCAATAAAAGTCGATGGATTCAGGGGGGTTCCATTGTTCCAAAGTTCAAAGTGTAAATGTGGACCTGTGCTTAACTCCCCTGAAGATCCAGAAATAGCAATGACTTCTCGAGATTTCACAAAATCGCCTTGAGATTTTGTAAGTGATGAATTGTGTTTGTACACAGAAATTAATTCATCTCCGTGATCGATAATGATTACATAACTGGCGTCTGTGGTCCAAGAAGCAAACAAAACGCGCCCGTCAGCAGTTGCTTTAACTGGCGTATTTTTTGGAATAACAATATCAACAGCATAATGCTTTTCTTTTGTATCAAATCCGGCACTTATGGCACCATTAACGGGTGGAAAAAACACAAAATCTGTAACCGTTGTCGCCGTTTCAAATAAATTATATTTATCCTCATTACTCACCTTAGCTCTTAAAATCGAGTCCGCTTTTGAAGGGGTTAAGTCTAAAACCTCTGTGTCCGCTTGAGCAGCCTTAAAAATAGAGTCTTTATTTATGACAACGGCACTCACTTCTCCTCGTAAAACCTTTTTGACAGAGTTGATATAAGCGTCATTCATATTAATCACATCAAGTAAAGAGTCGGTCTTAAAGTCTAGCTCCAATGCTTGCTTTTGAAGGGCTGTTGAAGAATAGCCAGGAATATATTCTCGAATAGGGGTAAACGCAATAAAAACAGTAGTGATTACTACTAATAAAATTGCGATTAATGAGCCTAAAACAAAAACATTCAGACGTGTTAACTTGAACGCCAATCGCTCTTCGAAAGTGTCTTCGTTTAATACCACTAAACGGTATTTGTGAAGTAACTTTTTATGAAGTTTCTCTTTATTTGATTTTTTTGTGCTCATTACAAGACAAAATTAATTAAAAATTAAGCGATTCGCGTGTTTATAACGGACTAAAGTTTGAAATAGCTCTTTATTTAAAGGATAATTATTAACTTTGTAGTCTAAAATTTATAACATCATGAACATGTATATGCTACCCTTAGCGATCGGCGCTCCACAAATTATTCTAATTGTGGTCGTAGTTCTTTTGTTGTTTGGAGGTAAAAAAATTCCTGAACTTATGAAAGGTTTAGGAGGTGGAATTAAAGAATTCAAAAAAGCCAGCAAAGAAGAAACAAAAGACGGAGAAGAGAAAAAAGATTAAATAAATCCCAGCATTCCTGGGATTTATTGCTTTATGGTTATAGATCTTATAATCGCCTCTAACTCAAAAATATAGTCTCGTTTTCCAACAGAGGGCGCAAATACAAACCCTTCAGCAATCAAATACCGATTGTTTACTTTGTCTTCTATCCAATAATTTATGAACGGACCAGACATAAAAGCGTCTTTCACCTGCCAAATGCTTTTTGTTTCAAAACTAGTACGGTTTGCCACTTTAGTCTCTCCAAAAAACGGTGTATATGCCATTTCTGTAGTCATATAACTCCCGTCTAAAGGTCCTTGAATGTATTGTTTACCGATGGAATCACGCACTTTAATCACTCGTTTTGCAAGAGCTTCTTTTGTAGTTGTGTCTTCAAAAGGAAGTGTATATACCAATAGGTTTACGGTTCCAGTTTTAATATCTCTTCGTATCCAGAAAAAATTCTCCGTTTGTTTGGCAATGCGATAAAGAGATGAAAACTGGATATTAATTCCTAAAGGATCGGTAAGGGCGGTAGAATTATAAAGTGTTTTTTTGGAGCGTCGTTGTTTTTCTTGGATCTCTAGAGACTTAAACGTCTTAACGATCTTGTCCTGATGTATTATAAATTGATCTGTTATTTCTTGATTATTCATTCCACTCACAGTCACCATCTGTTGAGGGGATGCATAGGGGTCTTTATAGAATTTAGTGGCGGCGGCAACTCCTTTCTTTACCTTTAAAACAAGTCGTGTGTTTTTTACAAATCCTGTAAAAACAGCAGTGGGTATTTGTCGTAAGGTTAGTTGAGGCTCGTCTTGAGGTAGACCGTATAAAGGGGCTCCAATTGTAGATCGAATGGTCTCTCCAACGGAAGATTCCCATAAATCATTATCAACCACCACCGATAAATCATTGATGTTTCCTGAAGATTTTGGTTTATAAACTTTATTAGAATTCGTGTCCTCACAAGCAGATAAAAGGAAAAGTAAACATAATGCTTTTAAATAGTGTGTCATCGATTTGTGTTTTAATTATAAATTATCAAAGTCGTCCCTGGTTTTAAATGATTGCCCCAAATATCATTCCATTCTTTGAGGTTTTGAACAGAAACTCCCTTTAATTTGTTTGAAATACTCCAAAGAGAGTCGCCTGACTTCACCAAATAAGTAGATTTTTTAGAGGTGCTATTCTTCTTTTTGCTTACCGGTTTTGAGTTGCTAAAGGACGGGGCTGCAGTCGGATTTCGTGAATAAATAATCAATCGTTGTCCTATTTTTAAATCATTAGTTCGCAAGCCGTTCCATTTTTTTATTTGACTGACTCTGACACTAAATTTACGTGCGATCTTTCCTAAATAATCGCCTGACTTCACCTTATATCTAATTTTAGAATCAATTTTGAAAAATTGGGGCAAGGGCTTCTCTCGTGCTTCAAACTCCGCTTTGGCTGTGGCATATATTTGAGTTTCATTTTGAACAAAATCACCTATTTTGGAAAGAGGAAGTCTAAGCGTATATGTTTTGTTCTCTAAAACAGGTATCAGGTCTAATTTGTAGGATGGGTTCAGATGTTGCAATGTTTCTATTTTAATTGCTGTAAGCTCTGCTACTTGATCTAAAGAAATCATTTGTTGAACGCGAACTGTATCGGTTACTGTGATTGGAAGTTGATTGCGCTCAACTTGAAATCCATGGGCTTCTGCATATTCAAAAAGATAAAGTGTTGCCAAAAAAGCAGGAAGATACCCTGCCGTTTCACTAGGAAGAAACGGTCTGATGTTCCAATAGTTTTGATAGCCTCCAGATCTTCGAATTGCTTTCGTAACATTCCCAGGCCCTGAGTTATAAGCCGCTAAAGCAAGATCCCAATCTCCGAAAGTTTTATATAACGATGCTAAATATTTCGCAGCAGCATTAGTGGACCTTAAAGGGTCGCAACGTTCATCGACATAACTGCTCACTTCAAGCCCATATTGCTTGCCTGTAGTAAACATAAACTGCCAAAGACCTGTTGCTCCCACACGCGATTTTGCACGCGGTTTTAAAGCAGATTCGACTACAGCCAAGTATTTGATTTCTAAGGGAAGGTTGTGTTTGTCTAAAACTTCCTCAAACATTGGAAAATAATATTGACTACGATTAATTAAGATTTGTGTAGAACGTTTGCGAGTTTTTAAATAGCGCTTTATAACACTTTCTAAAGAAGGATTGTGTGCGATATTAAAAGGACTTTTCGCATCAAGAATTGCCAATCGTTTTTTGAGTGTATCTGTTGGTAATTCTGGATAATGGATGGGTTCAAACGGCTGATTGGAATTAAGAAAGGTGAGTGTGTCGTATTGAGAGTTGTTATAGAGCTCATTGTGCCAGCGTTTTTCCATTTGCTGAACTTTCACAAGGTTCAATTGAGCAGAATAAATGATTGGTGTGCCTAAAGGGGTCAAGCTATCAATACTTTGGCTGTTTGAAAACGCACTGCTCATTACTCCAAAAAAAATAAAGACTCTAAACTTCATCCTATAAAACTACCGTTCATTTCACAACCTATTCAACGCCACTCGCAATAAACTACTCTGAAATTGCAGCAATCCCAGGGAGAATTTTCCCTTCCAAGCTTTCAAGCATAGCGCCACCACCTGTGCTTACATAGCTCACTTTATTTTCAAAACCAAACTGCTTTACTGCTGCTACTGAGTCACCGCCACCTACAAGTGAAAAAGCACCGTTTTTAGTTGCCTCTGCTATAGAATCTCCTAAAGCAATTGTTCCACTTGAAAAGGTTTCCATTTCAAAAACACCTAATGGCCCGTTCCATAAAATGGTTTTACACTGTTGTACAACCTCATTAAATATTGCCTTTGATTTTGGACCACAATCTAATCCTTGCCAGTTTTCAGGGATCGCTCTTACATCTACAATTTGAGTGTTGGCTTCGTTGCTAAAATCGTCGGCTGCCAATACATCTACAGGGACGTGGATCTGAACGTTTTTAGATTTTGCTTTTTCAAGAATTTCAAGCGCCAATTCCATTTTGTCGTCCTCACAAATAGAGTCCCCAACGTGGCCGCCTAATGCTTTTACAAATGTAAAAGTCATTCCTCCTCCAATAATTAAATGATCTACTTTATCTAAAATATTATCAATAATAGTAATTTTTGAAGAGACTTTAGCGCCTCCCAAAATTGCTAAAACCGGCTTTTCTCCCGTTTGCATTACTTTATCTATACTGTCAATTTCTTGAGCTAGTAAGCTTCCAAAACACTTGTTTTCTGGGAAAAACTGAGCAATAATAGTTGTTGATGCATGAGCCCTGTGCGCTGTTCCAAAAGCATCATTGATATAAAAACCTCCTAACTTAGAAAGTTTCTCAGCAAATCCATGGTTGCCTTTTGTTTCTTCGTCATGGTATCTTAAATTTTCTAACAACAAAACCTGTCCAGGTTGTAAATCATCTGCAGCAGCTTGTGCTTCGTCTCCTACACAATCGTTGGCAAACAACACTTGAACCCCTAAAACAGTTTCAAGAGTGCTTACAATATGACGCAATGAAAACTCAGGTTCTTGAGCAGTGGGACGGCCCAAGTGAGACATTAAGATACAGCTGCCTCCGTCTTCTAAAACCTTTAAAATCGTTGGTTTTGCTGAAACAATTCTAGTATCATCGGTAACTTCAAATTGTGAATTTAAAGGCACATTAAAATCTACACGTATTAATGCTTTTGTATTTTTAAAATTTACGTTCTGTATGGTTTTCATTTCTTCGAAATAATATGAGTTAATTTATAAAAAATCAAAGGTAAGTATTTCTTTTAGGGTATGAAAAAACCGTTTAGGAAAGTTGAAGCAAAACTTAGAAAAATTATCTCTGTTAGTTTCGTAGTGTGATGTATGGAGGCTGATAGAATTTGTTGATGAGATTCAATTAAATCTGCTATCTTTGTTTTATGACTTTTGAGGACATTATTGGGCAATCTTTTTTGAAAACACACTTAAAGCAGAGCGTAAATTCTGGACGTATACCACACGCACAACTTTATGTTGGCAAGCGTGGGGTAGGAGCTCTTCCCTTAGCAGTTGCCTATGCCGACTATTTAATGACACAACAACAAGAAGGGGTTGGGGTAATGAACCCACTTACTCATCCAAATATTCATTTTGTTTATCCTGTCACTACAAGCGATAAGGTTAAATCAAAACCGATTTCATCCAACTACTTGGCGGAATGGCGTTCTTTTTTGGAAACAACACCATACGGATCTATAAACGATTGGTATGAATTGGTTGGTGTGGGTAATAAACAAGGGAATATTGGAGTCGAAGAAGCAAATGATGTTGTGTCTAAAATGTCATTAAAAGCATTTAACGGTGGCTATAAAGTAATGATTGTTTGGATGGCAGAAAAGATGAACACCATGTGTGCCAATAAATTACTGAAACTAATTGAGGAGCCAGCAAAGAAAACAGTCATCATTCTTGTGGTAGAAGACGAAGAACAACTTATTAATACCATTCGGTCTCGTTGTCAAGTAGTTCACTTAAATCCTCTTTCGGAAGAGACGATAAAAAATTCATTAATTGAAATGCATCAAGCTGAAGATGGCTTGGCGCAAAGTATTGCCCACCAATCTGAGGGGAGCTACAGCAGGGCATTAGAATTGTTGAAACAGGAGCCTGATGATCTTAAATTTGAAGCCTGGTTTATCGCTTGGGTTCGGACGGCTTTTCAAGCAAAAAGCAACAAGCAGTCTATAAATAATTTAATGGCTTGGAGTGCTGAAATATCAAAAGCAGGACGAGAAATTCAAAAACAATTTTTAGACTACAGTTTACGGTTTTTTAGACAAGCGCTGCTTTATAATTATGGATCTAAACAGCTGGTTTTCATAAACTTAAGTGACAAGTCATTTAAGTTTGATAGATTTGCTTCTTTTATAGACGCTTCAAACATTGCTGAAATCTCTAAAGAAATTGAGCAGGCAAACTACCACATTGAGCGCAATGCCAACCCAAAGATTGTACTAACAGATTTGTCTATCAAACTCACACGGCTATTGCATATTAAGAAAATTTAATTTTTACTTCTATAGCTTTCGTTAAGTGCTTCTAAAATTTCTTGTGTTAAGTCCGAAGCTTCCTCGCCATACAACACGCTTCCAGCCTCGTTACTTCCTAAAATATAATTATAGTTGTTTAACTTGCCATAGGCTTCAACAAAATCTTTAACTCTATTAATAATTGAGTCATTGAGTGTTTGACTTTCTTGAGCAATTTGTTGTTGCTCAAACTGAACGCGTTGAGATAATACCTGTTCTTTATTTTGAAGGTCTTGAGAAAGTTTCTGAATCGCAGATTGCGATAATTTTCTTGCTTTCAGCTCGGCTTCTTTAATTTCCAATTCAAATGCAGATCTTAAACTGTCTGTTCGTATTTTGAAAGCTTCGATTTTAGTGTTCAATTTTGCTTCAACGTCTTTTCGTTCTTGATACTCGTTAATTAGCTCGCCATTGTCGACAAAGCCAATTTTTTGTTGTTGGCAGGCTGTGAGGCCAATAATCGCTAAAAATATAATTGATAATTTTTTCATGACGGTTAAATTTATTTGTGAATACAAAAGTAAAAAAACTAATTACAACTTTAAGAAAATAAGTGCTGGAGTTTCGCTATAATCAAAAACTATACCTCAATAAGGTTGTAATCGTTAAAAGCTATTGTTTTTGACTTTATTAGACAGCGCTAAAATCGATTAAAATAAAAATCATATAACAACTTAAGGGTCTTATTGATTAAAGGCGCTAAAAGGGCTTTAAAACGCTAATCCTTGTTTTTTATCACATATATTAGCGATGAATACTCTCCAGATCTTAACGCTTTTATGTTAGAAAGGAATCCAACCCACAAACTATTTAAAATTCGAAGAGACCCTGTTTTTAATTTATTGGAAAGAAAACTGACATAAAAAGAGTCCATAACTAAGGGGTGTGTAGCGTCTAGCTTCATTTGAACCTTAGAAAAAAGAATTGAAATTGACTGCTGAGAAAAATGCCATAAATGCCTTGGAACATCATAAGCCGCCCAAAAGCCCTTAAAATAAAGCGCATCAAAACTATTATAATTTGGGACAGCGACTACAATTCGTCCGTTTGGCTTCAAAAGTTTTTGAAGTTTTATTATATCGTCCTCTAGGTTTGGAAGATGCTCCAAAACATGCCAAAGGGTAATAACGTCAAATGATTTTTCTGGGAGTGTGTGTAAGGCAGAGGAATCTAAGACACTATTGGGGTGTTTTAGATTTGCTAGATTGCGCGCTGTGGGGTTCGGCTCTATTCCTGTTACTGTCCAGCCTCTTTTTTTAGCAGCTCTTAAGAAAAATCCTGTGCCAGCACCAACATCCAATAATAATGACTGTTTTGACTGATGTGGTTTTAACAATCGCAACTTTCTTCGAACAGAAACAGACCGCGCTGCATGATATAAAAGATCAAAAAGAGACTTTCGCTGATCGGTGTGAGAGATATAGTTGGTTTTGGAATAGTAATTTGAAAGCTCGGAATCTGAAGGTTTAGGTTGTGTATAAAGCATCTCTCTTGCCGGGTCATAAAAGAGCTCAAAGGAATCTCCGCTTACGGAATAATCTTTAAGTTTAAGATGTCTCTTGTGCATTTTCATAAATAAGGTTCCACGTGGAACAATTGGATTAACTAACGCCCCATATAAACGAGTAACACTGATATATCATTTGGGGACACACCGCTAATTCTTGATGCTTGTGCGACCGTCGTTGGTTGTACTTTTTTTAGTTTTTCACGTGCTTCATAACTCATAGATTTGATTTGAGAATAGTCAAAACCACTAGGAATCTTAACGTACTCCAACCTAGTAAGTTTATCAGCATTATTTTTTTCTTTTGTAATATATCCAGCATACTTGACTTGGATTTCTGCCTGCTCAATTACCTCATTATCTAAATCATTAGATTGGATATAGGCTTCTACGGCCTCAAACTTTCTAACGTCTTCAATACCAATATTGGGTCTTGAAAATATTTTAAACATCTTATCAGACTGACGAATGGGTTGAGATTTTTTGCTTTCCAAAACAGGATTCGCTTCGTCTGGCTTAACGCTTTGAGTTCTAAAAAACCCAACAAAAGCCTCCGCTTTCGACAACTTATCTTCCATACGCTTCAATCGCTTTTCACTTGCAATGCCTAACTCATACCCCTTTGGTGTCAAGCGAATATCGGCGTTGTCTTGCCGAAGAAGTGTGCGATACTCAGCTCTAGAAGTAAACATTCTGTACGGCTCTTCGGTTCCTTTAGTAATTAGATCGTCTATAAGAACACCTATATAGGCTTCATTTCTTTTCAATATAAATGGCTCTTTTTCCTGAACCTTTAAACTGGCATTAATTCCAGCCATTAAGCCTTGGGACGCCGCTTCTTCATAGCCTGTGGTTCCATTAATTTGACCCGCAAAATAAAGTCCTTTAACTAGCTTCGTTTCTAGAGAATGTGATAATTGGGTAGGAGGGAAGTAGTCGTATTCAATGGCATATCCAGGCCTAAAGAACTTAACTTTTTCAAAGCCTTTGACAGCACTAAGTGCCTTAAATTGGACGTCTTCGGGTAAGGATGTTGAAAAACCATTAATATAATATTCGACAGTATTCCAGCCTTCAGGCTCAACAAAGATCTGATGACGATCCTTATCTGCAAATCGGTTGATTTTATCTTCAATAGAAGGGCAATAACGTGGGCCTAGACTTTGGATACGACCATTGAACATAGGAGAGCGGTCGAACCCTTCTCTTAATAAATCGTGAACTTCCAAGCTGGTGTAAGACATATGGCAAGATCGTTGATTCGTAAGCGGTTTGGTTAAGTCTGAATAAGAAAACTTCTCAGGGGTCGGATCCCCTGCTTGTTCAATCATTTTAGAAAAATCTAAAGAGCGCCCATCGACCCTTGGAGGAGTGCCCGTTTTCATTCTTCCTGACTCAAAACCTAAATCGACAAGCTGTTCGGTGATGCCTGTAGCTGCTTTTTCTCCTGCTCGCCCCCCACCAAAATTTTTGTCACCTATATGAATCAGTCCATTTAAAAATGTGCCATTGGTGAGCACTACTGTTTTGGCTCGAATCTCGAGCCCTAAAGATGTTTTTACGCCTTTAACCTCATCGCCCTCGAGTACAAGACCAACAACCATTTCTTGATAAAAGTCTAGATTTTTTGTTTGCTCTAAAAGCATCCTCCAGTCTTCAGCAAAGCGCATTCTGTCGCTTTGTACACGCGGACTCCACATAGCCGGTCCTTTGGACTTGTTAAGCATTTTAAACTGAATGGCAGAGGTGTCGCTTACAATTCCGCTGTAGCCACCAAGAGCATCGATTTCACGGACAATTTGGCCTTTGGCAATACCCCCCATTGCTGGATTGCAGGACATTTGTGCTATATTTTGAAGATTCATTGTAACCAACAAAGTGCTACTGCCCATGTTGGCAGCGGCAGCGGCAGCTTCACTTCCAGCGTGTCCTCCGCCAACTACAATTACGTCGTAAATTTTATCAAACATTGATTACATTTATAATGTTCCACGTGGAACAAATTGCTTGCAGCTGCAAATATAAGGCTTTAGAAAATTAATCGGCATGTTGTTTTAGATAGAACTCTTCTTTGGATCGCATTGTGGCAGCATCAGAATCTGACTTGTCTTTATAGCCGCAGTAATGTAAGACTCCATGTGCCATAACTCTGGAGAGCTCGGAAGTAAACGTTTGATTAAACTCTGTTGCATTTTCTTGGACGCGTTCGATAGAAATGAATATTTCGCCATGTATCTCTTTCCCTACGGAATAATCAAAACTTATCACGTCGGTAAGAGTATCGTGGTTTAAAAACTCTAGATTTAACTTGTGCAAAAAAGCATCATCGCAAAACACTATAGATACCTCGCCTTCTTTATAGTTTTCTTGTGAAATAATAGAACTGAGCCAAGCAGCTGTGGAGTCAGGGTTGGAAATTTCAAAGGGCACTTCTGAATGGAAACTAATCATTTTGTGTTTTAAAATATTCTTGGACTTTTATCTTAAATTCTTGACGCAAAGGTAAGCTTTGTCGGTTTAATATCTCAATGGTATTAAAATATTGTTTAATGGTTTCATCACTAGGAGAAGGGGGTTCTACGCGATCAGCTTTACTGGAATTGGAAACACGTTTGGTGTCTTCACCTTGTTGTTGTAAAGCTTTTTCGAGTTTTAATAGTTGATGCTTAAGATTCTGCATTGCTTGTAAAGATTTTTTTGTAACCCCTTGATTTATAAGGCTTTGTTCGATTTTTTCCATAGAATCCAAAAGACCTTTACCTTTGTCTTCTAAGCCGTTTTGGTCAATCAAATCCTGTAGCGCACTGCGTAACTCTTGCTGTTTCTTAAAAATTTCAAACAGTTCACCGCTGTCACCGTCTAAGCCTTCAGCTTGAGCACTTTGACTTTCTTTTGGCCCTTGATCGCTTGTTTTGCCCTGTTGACCCTCACCACCCTTTTGACCTTCTTTGCCGCTCTGCCCTTCTTGTTCACCATTAGGCTTCTCTCCCTTGTTCCCAAGTTGCTTCTCCATTTGCTTGCTTAAGGCCTCCTGGCTCATAATAATATCAGGCAATTGCATTTCACCCTGACCTTCGCCAGGTGACATTTGCATCTGCATTTCCATATTGTCTAAAGTGTTGCTTAGCATATCTGCTAGCTTATTAGTGGATGTAACAGTAAATTGTTGGGCGGCTATTGCTTGTCCAAAACTGTTTTCAGAAAGGAGTTCTAAAGTTTTGTCTATGTTGAAAAAAACTTCCGTTATTTCTTTATTAATGGATTCAGAGATCATAGGCTGACGCAGTGATAAAGAAAACAGGCTGTCATCAACATGTTCAAAATGTTCGCGTAGATTGCTTTGTTTTAAAAGGCGTTTTGCATGCCCCGTCGAACGGGTTGAAGATTGCTGAAAAAGATTCATAAGCGCCTCTTGATCAAAAGAAAAAAACAATAAATTATCAAGGATTTGACGGAGCATTTCAATGTCTTCACTCATTTGCTCACCACCACTACTGCTCATTTGCTGGGCCATTTGCTGACTCATTTGTTTCATTTTCTGACCAGCTTTCTTTTGGCTTTTTTGGGCTTTATTTAATTTCTCCTTTTGCTTCTGTGCATCTGAAGATTCTTCTTTTTCGCCTAGATCATGACTTGCATTTTGCTGATCCTTTTCAATAGATTGTTCTAGATTTGGATCGTCAGGCAATTCAAGTGGCTTAGCCAAAGCATTGTTATCTTTTCTTAAATCCTCTAAATCTTTTGTAAGCTCTTTAAATTGTTTGGTTAATTGTTCTTGAGCATCTTGAGTGTTTTTTTCCTCAGAAGCATCCGCTAACTTTAACTGTTCGTTGGATAAATCTTCTAATTTTTCTAAAAGCTGCTCAGATTTTTTTGTGACGTAATAGCGTTTTGTGAGCTCTAACAGTTGTTCTAAGCTGCGTTGTTTGTTTTTGTTTTGCTTAGCCATCTCTTCCAATTTTTGGGCCAAATCTTCTTTGCTTATTTTATCAGTGAATTTTTTTAGCTCTTCTAATAATTTTTCGTCTTTTACAAGTGCTTCCTGCTGGGCTTTTAATCGTTTTTCGAGTTGTTCTTTAAAAGGATCTTCTTCTTTTGATTTTTCAAACTGACTTAGATTCTCCCTCATTTTCTTGTTAAAGTCTTTTAAAAGCTTGTCCTGTGCTTGTTGACGCTCTAAAAAAGATTTTAATTTTTGTTGGTCACTAAAGCTAAGCTCTTCGTTTTCCTTTTGATTTTCAGAAATTTCATTGAGGTTCTTGTCTTGTTCAGACAAAGTATTCAGTGCTTTTTGAAAAGCAGTGGTCAACTCACTTTGCTCTTGTAATTGGAGCTCTTGAATAGTTTCTTGGCTCTTCGAGTTATAGTTAAAAACACGAGATCTTGTAGACTTGTTTTTATGAAAAGGGTCATTGTCAGAAACCTCAAAGTAAAGCGCATAGGCGGTGTCGTCTATCAACTCTAAACCGGATGGGAAAGCGTGAGTGAATTCTTGGAGTGGAGTCGTATTGGACGGCAAAATCAGTTGCTTGATGTTAGATGCATCGGTTACTGGGTAGTAATAAAGTTTCAAATCTTTAATTCCATAATCGTCTGAGATTTGACCATAGAAATAAAGAGGAGCTTGAAAAGTTGAATCTTGTTTCTTTTGAACCTTAATGCCAGGCATCTGATCTTTGATAGTTTCTAATGAAAACGAAAGGTTCTCATAATTTTTAAGCTTATTATTGCTCGTTTGAATCGTATAATTTAGGGGTTCAAAAACCTGTTTATGAAATTGAAATTTTTGATTGACCAATTCAAAAAAAGAACGGGTGTCTTTATAAGAAAACGCCACAGTGTTCGTAGCCTTGGTGGTCAATAACCATTTTAATTTGGTGCCTTCCGGGATTATGGCATTTCCGTTGTTTGCAATTTTTTGGTCTGGCTTTCCTGTGTAAGAAGGAAAGTCTAAATACATGTCAAAACTCAACAATACAGGGATGGGCAACACAATTAGGCGGTAGGGTTTAGAAACCACCGTCGCGGATTTCAGTTTAAAATCGACTGGAGCTTTTGGCTGTGAGAAGACGTGCTCAAAAACACCTAATTTAATTTGCTGTAAAATATAGGACTCTTGGTTGTAAACTATTTGAACAGATTCTGGAACTACAGATCCAACTGTTTTTACAACTAGTGTAAAAGGAGTGTTTTCAACGGCTTCAAGATTGGGGTTGATGATAAAAAACTCGAAAGGTGCTGGTGGTGAATAGGCTGTATTGTAATTGACAACGCGTCTTAAACTATCGGAAAAAATCGCTTGTTTACCAAATACGAAAGACAGAAAAAGTATGAGTATAGGAATGGCCGCATATCTTAAATACTTAAGATTCTCAAAGAGGTTAACGGCGCTTTTGAAGGGTATGAGTCTTAAATTATTGGATTTCTGTTCGATACTTGCTAGAAGAAGTTCGGAGTGGTCGGACTGTTGTTTGAGTTGAAGGACATTTAAAAGTTTATCTTCCACTTCAGGGAAATGATCACCGATAATTTTTGAAGCGGTTTCTAAATCAATGCGGTTCTGAATCTTAAAATATTTGGCTAAAGGAGTGAAAATAAGCCCATAAAAAAGAAGAGCTTCGAAGCCATAAACACACCAAAACAACAAAAAGCGACCCGAAGTGCCCAACCAAAAGAAATGCTCAACACTCAATAGCAGCAATGCATAAAGCAGCCCGATCGCAAAAAACATTACCAAGCCCTTCAACAAAGCACTTAGGTAGTAGCGCTTGATGAACTGTTCTAGTTTTTGTTCTATAATTTGAAAACTGTCCAAAGAATCAATCTTTTTGAGATAATAAAATTACAATATTATTCCATAGGATAAGGTGCCTTTTTGGAGATGTCTTTTGAAAGCATAAATTAATAGAGCTTAAAAAAGGCAGTGTTTCCAGCCTGTTCCCAAACAAGGCACTAATTTACAGATAGTTAGTTCAATAAAATGGTGATTTTTTTGGATTAAACTGTTTTTTTATATAATTTTATATGTGATTTTGACCCCAAGTCTAAATCTTCAATAAGCAGCTTAACTAGGTTTAAGGTTTTGTTGCTACAAACAGAGCCCTAAAAGTGCTCAACATACGCCATTTGTAAAATAAAATTTATGATTTTTATGTTATTCTACAACCCCTTGAGAAGACTAAAAAGGCTGTAAAGGCCTCTCTTTGTGTACAAAAGAAATAGCAGTCTGTTCATTATAGATTTATAAATGAAATATTACAAACTGTATGGGTGTACTATTAATTGACAGAAATTTAACCTTAAAAACAATGGAAAATAAAGTTAATATCACAAATTTATCTCAGAGTAAAAACCTTTTGGCACAACTTATTGGGAATTCGGATAAAATTATTAAAACTGAGAAAACAGGAGATTTTTACGCCGTAACCGTTGAGAGGAAAAAAATCCAATATAATATTTACTGCACTCATAATAAGACCGCTATGGACTCTTTTATTTCTGGTGTGAAAAAAAAATGGCAGGTCGATTTTAGTCTAGAAAAAGAAAAACATCCCGATTGGGAACAATATTATAAAGGATTTGTTTCCTGTGGAATGTCATCCCTTAAAGAAATTGGCGATTTATATGTGTTGCTGTGGACAGTTCAGGCTGATACTGATTTTGCTGAAACTTTAGAAATTTTCTATGGGAAAAAATTTGAAGATCTTGATTTTGAGGTCTTAAACAAAAAACCACTATTGTCATTCATATTCACAACATATCTTGCAGGAACGCTTATGATCGTTGCGGGTATAATTTTGTTTGGAACAGAGAGGGCTGCCTATGCTATTGGACGTTCTGGAGCTGGAATTGAAGTTCCGAACCCTATTGTAGCGCTTATTTTCTTAGGAATTGGAGTCTTATTATTAGTGAAGAAATATAGCAGGAGTATGTTGCTATTCTTAATGGCACCGATAATGCTTGGGGTTTTTTCTTTAATTACAGGGATGGATAGAAGTTTCTTTAATAATCCTGAATTGTTAGTGCAAATAGGGGCGATCTCATTAATTACTTTTATTATTATTTTAACAATGCCGATGAATTTTGGAAGAACAGATTGGAAAGATCTGTTTGAAAAATAAAAAACGCTCGCATGAAATTGAAGTCTCGATAGAGTTAATCCTTTCTGTTGGTTAAAACCCTAAAAGACACCCTAAACTAGCGAGATCAAAAACACCGCCTATTTCTTTGGGGAATGCCTTTAGCAATTCTATATTTGTGGCACTAATACAAAGCCATGAATACTTCTATTCGCGTACGTTTTGCACCAAGCCCTACGGGCCCACTTCATATTGGAGGTGTGCGAACCGCTCTATTTAATTATCTATTTGCCAAAAAAAACGGTGGCACCTTTGTGTTGCGTGTCGAAGATACCGACCAAAAGCGCTTCATGCATGGCGCAGAAGACTATATCGTAAACGCACTAAACTGGTGCAACATTCCGTTTGATGAAGGCCCCGGAAAAGACGGTGGTTATGGCCCATACAAACAAAGTGAACGCAAGCATTTGTACAAGAAATATGTCGATTTGTTGATAGAAACCAACAAAGCTTATTATGCTTTTGATACAGCGGAAGCCCTAGACGAAGAACGTAAAAACCACGAGGCAAAAGGCAAAACTTTTATTTACAATTGGCACAACAGAACCCGAGGTCGATTGGTTAATTCCCTTGTTTTGTCCGAAAAGGAAGTAGCTTCTAAAATAGCAAATGGTGATGATTATGTCGTGCGTTTTTTAGGACCCCAAGATGAAACTCTAGAGCTTACCGACTTAATTAGAGGCTCAATAAAAATCGATACCAATACACTAGATGATAAAGTATTATTCAAGTCTGATGGCATGCCTACTTACCACTTGGCTAATGTGGTGGACGATTATTTAATGAAAATCACACACGTCATTCGTGGAGAAGAGTGGCTGCCTTCTTTGGCATTACACCAATTGCTTTACAACGCATTTGGTTGGGAGATCCCTCAGTTTGCACACTTACCACTGATCCTAAAACCAACAGGAAAAGGAAAGCTAAGCAAGCGAGACGGAGACAAACTAGGGTTTCCTGTGTTCCCACTAAACTGGGAAGACCCATCATCCCATAGTGTATCGCAGGGCTTTAAAGAAAGTGGATATTTTTCGGAAGCTGTTGTCAATTTCTTAGTATTCTTAGGGTGGAATCCCGGTACAGAACAAGAACTTTTTTCATTAAGTGAGCTTATTGAGGTGTTTGATTTAAAAAACGTCAATAAGGCTGGTGCACGCTTTGATCCAGAAAAAACAAAATGGTTTAACCATCAATACATGCAAAAGGCAACCTCTGAGTCATTGTCCAAAACATTTATAAACTCAAGGCCAGAGCTCAAGTCATTAGACCCAGGGTATATAGAGCTTGTGGTTGATCATATTAAAGAACGTGCTAGTTTCCCTTCAGAATTTTGGGGATTGAGTCATTACTTTTTTAATGCACCCGGAAATTATGCAGAAGCAGCTCTTAAAAAAGCTTGGAAAGAACATTCTAAAGACTTAATGGTACAATTAATTAGTGTGCTTGAAACCGCTGACGACAGCAGTGTCGAATCACTTCAAGCGTCCATAAAAGGATGGATCACCAAAAACGAAATTGGCTTTGGAAAAATAATGATGCCTTTAAGGGTAGCGCTAGTAGGTGCGTTAGAAGGTGTTGATGTTTTTGATATTATCTATTTAATAGGGAAATCAGAAGCCATCAAGCGAATTCAAAGCCTTATTGACCGGCATTAATTAATCTAAATATTGTGTAGTAAATTTGATTACTTTTGCTTTCACATACAACGCATCCTGAAATAGAGTAAATGAAGCATATTAGAAACTTTTGTATCATCGCACATATTGACCACGGTAAAAGTACTTTGGCAGATCGTTTATTAGATTTTACAGGCGCCGTTACCGAGCGAGAAAAACAGAGTCAGTTACTTGACAGCATGGATTTGGAGCGCGAACGTGGGATTACCATAAAGTCGCATGCCATTCAAATGGAATACACCTACAAAGGTGAAGAGTATGTCTTAAACTTAATTGACACCCCTGGTCATGTCGATTTTAGCTATGAGGTTTCTAGGTCTATTGCAGCTTGTGAAGGAGCGCTATTGATAGTCGATGCCGCACAAAGCATTCAAGCACAAACCATTTCAAATTTATATTTAGCGCTCGAGAATGATTTAGAGATTATTCCTGTTTTAAATAAAGTTGATTTGCCAAGTGCAAATCCTGAAGAAGTAACGGATGATATTGTAGAGCTTCTAGGGTGTGACCATTCAGAAGTTATTCCTGCAAGTGCCAAAACAGGGATTGGAATTGAAGCAATTTTATCTGCGATCATTGAAACAATTCCACCACCAAAAGGAGACCCTGAAGCTCCATTGCAAGCCCTTGTTTTTGATTCCGTTTACAACTCATTTAGGGGGGTTGAAACATATTTTAAGATCGTTAATGGAAGCATTAAAAAAAATCAGCAGGTTAAGTTTATAGCAACCGGAAAAGTATATGGTGCGGATGAAGTAGGAACACTGAACCTTACTCAAACTCCCAAAAAAGAAATTAAAACCGGTGATGTAGGATACTTAATCACAGGCATAAAAGATGCCCGCGAGGTAAAGGTGGGAGACACTATTACGGATGCAAAATTTCCGACAACCAAAGCTGTCGAAGGGTTTGAAGATGTTAAACCCATGGTTTTTGCAGGACTGTACCCTGTAGACACGGAAGAATACGAAGAATTGCGTGCGTCCATGGAAAAACTTCAGCTGAATGACGCCTCATTAGTGTTTCAAGCAGAAAGTTCTGCTGCATTAGGGTTTGGTTTTCGATGCGGGTTTTTAGGAATGTTACATTTAGAAATTATCCAAGAACGCCTTGAACGCGAATTTAATATGACGGTCATAACAACCGTTCCTAATGTGTCTTACCACGCTTTTACAAGAAAAAACCCAGATACCGTTGTGATACTCAACAACCCAACAGATCTGCCAGACCCTTCTGGATTGGACCGAATTGAGGAGCCTTACATTAAAGCTTCCATCATCACAAAGTCTGATTTTGTTGGAAACGTCATGTCGTTGTGTATTGAAAAACGAGGACAAATTACAAGTCAGAATTATTTAACTCCGGAACGTGTGGAATTAACTTTTGACATGCCATTAGCTGAAATTGTGTTTGACTTTTATGACCGATTAAAAACAGTTTCGAAGGGCTATGCCTCATTTGATTATTCACCAATTGGGATGCGAGTTTCAAAGCTTGTCAGAGTGGATGTGTTGCTAAACGGACAAACTGTAGATGCGCTCTCGGCATTAATTCATATAGATAATTCGGTTACTATTGGAAAAAAAATGTGTGCCAAACTAAAGGAACTTATTCCAAGGCAGCAGTTTGATATTCCTATTCAGGCAGCAATTGGTGCAAAAATTATCTCTAGAGAAACCGTAAAAGCAGTGCGTAAGGATGTAACTGCCAAATGTTATGGAGGAGATATCTCACGAAAGCGAAAGCTTTTAGAAAACCAGAAAAAGGGTAAAAAACGAATGCGCCAAGTGGGCAGCGTTGAAATACCGCAAGAGGCATTTATGGCGGTTCTGAAACTTAACGATTAATCTAATTTTAGGTTTTTATATTTTTAAAGAAAGTCTTATATTTCAGGATAATCTTTAAACATTAAATTGATTGAACGGAATTGCTTTTAAAACTATCGGGATCGGAGTGACTTTTTCTCCCAACCTAGAAGCTAACATTAATGAAGCGGCGCGGTTAGCTTTGTGTTTCAGTAGTAAATTGGTGCTAATACATGTAGGCGAAGCTTCAGAAAAAAAATCAAGCTCCTTTTTGAAATACTTGAAAGCCTTTGAGTCTGAGGGTTTAAAGTTTGAGATCTTATATAAGTCTGGAGACCCTGTAAACGTTATTCTATCCTCAACTGAAGAAAAAAACATAGATCTTCTTGTTATTGGTGCACTTAAGAAAGAAAACTTTTTAAAATACTACCTTGGTTCTATTGCGAGAAAGATAACGCGACAGGCTACTTGCTCTGTACTTCTTTTAATCAACCCGTCAATAGAGCGTGTACCTTGTAAACATATTGTTGTCAATGGCTTAAAAGACCCAAAAACGAAAGAGACGGTCACAACAGCATTCTTGGTTGGGCACAAATTAGGGGCTGATAAAATTACTGTTGTTGAAGAAATTGATCAGGAGGAAGTGAGTGTTAATATTGATGACGACAAATCTCTCAGAAAATCTACGATCATCAAAGAACGTTTACGAGTCAGGGAAGAAGCGCGCGTACAAAAAATATTATCTACAATCCCTGATGATTTTACCAAGAAAATGATCATCAAATCACAACCGATTTTTGGGAAACGTGGGTATTCTATAGGTCATTATGCCCAAGTTGCACGTGCAGATTTATTAGTAATGAACGCCCCTGCAAAGATGACTTTCTGGGACCGTGTTTTTCCACATGATATCGAACATATTTTAACTGAGTTACCAACCGATGTACTAATAGTCCAATGAAAACAAAAGAAAAACCATTTGTTGGGTTTATAAAAACCCTTCCTAAAAACATGTTTTCTGGCCTGGTAGTCAGTCTCATTGCGCTTCCATTAGGTCTTGGGTTGGCCATGGCTAGTGAGGCACCTCCAATCGCTGGGGTCATCACAGCGATTGTTGGGGGAGTGATCGTATCTATTTTAGGTGGTAGCTTTGTCACCATCTCTGGGCCTGGCAATGGATTGGTTGGGGTGGTGCTAATTGCTATTACGACACTTGGGCTTACCGCTACCTATGCAGCAATCATTTGCTCAGGAATTATTTTGATAATACTTGGGTTTCTGAGGCTTGGAAAACTCGCGGACTACTTCCCTTCGTCAGCGATTCAAGGGATGTTAGCCGCTATTGGTCTTATTATTTTAGGGAAACAATTCCATATAATGTTAGGAAACAAAATTATCAAGGACAATGGAATCGATTACTTGTTAGAGATTCCAAACACCATTATCACCGTGTTTCAGTTTCAGGACAAAAGCTTGATTTATGCCGCAGTCGCGGGTGTACTGAGCTTAGGGATCATGGTTTTTTATTCCAAAATTCGAAACAAATATCTTCAGTTAATACCAGCTCCCATGTGGATTGTTATTATCTCTGTTGGGTTTAGTTATTATTATGAATTAATTCTAAAATTGCCCAACCCGATCGCAGCCAATTATATGATTCCAGAGATCCCGAATATACAAGAAATAGTAACCAACATTCCTACGCCAAATTTTGAGGTGATAGGCACACTGCCATTTTGGTCGAGCGTAATTGCGCTGACCCTAATTGCGAGTATTGAATCCTTATTGAGTATCAAGGCCGTTGACAAGTTAGACCTACTAAAGAGACGCTCCAACGTAAATAAGGACATCAAAGCCCTGGGGTTAGCAACTGTTGTAAGTGGGTTTTTGGGAGGATTGAACGTCGTAACGGTAATCGCTAGAAGTTCTGTAAACGTCAATAATGGAGGAAGTAACCGGTCTTCAAATTTGTTTCACGCTCTGTTTTTGGTAGTATTTATTCTACTCTTTAGCACAGAGCTGACTAGAATTCCGCTTACCGCTTTGATGGCAATTTTAGTGTATACAGGATATAAACTCGCTGCGCCTGACGTGGTAAGACGCATATTTACTATTGGGAAAGAACAGCTTATTATCTTTTTTGCAACGCTTTTTGTTACTTTAAAAGTTGGGTTGATATCTGGAATTGTTGCTGGGTTAATTACTACGTTTATTATTCATATAGTAGTTAATAAAAGTATTGCATTGTTTATAAAAAACATTCTAAAGCCAAACGTGTTAATGTTTAAGGAAGAAGATGGTAGTTATTTTTTAAGCGTAAAACATTTTTGTAGTTTTTTAAATTTCAACATTCTCAAAAGCAAGCTTGAAGCTATTCCTGAACAAAGTGACGTGGTCTTAGACCTGTCGTTGTGTGGTTTTGTGGACCATTCTGTTATGGAGAATATTCACGATTATCAAGAACTCTTTCATAAAAAAGGTGGAAATATCGGAGTCATTGGCTTGGATGTCTTAGGAACAAAATCGGAACACCCTTTTGCTTTGAGGCGCTTGTTACCACTTCAAAACATCATCCCCGACAACAAAACCAGACGACAAAAAAACCTGGAATTACTCGCTAATGAATTTGAGTTAGAATATAGTCCATTAAAACAACGAAAGAGTTTGTTTCTAGAAAACTTCATCTACTTTAAAACCAAAAAAATTGAGCATACTTTTAATCAACTTTCTGGTAAAAATGATCCTTATCAATTATTTGATATTACATTTTCAGAAGGAGAATTTATTGCTAAGGAGGTTGTAAGGTCGACAATGCTTTATATTAAAACACCACCTAATGTTCCAGTGTTTACATTAGATCGAGAAGGCTTGCTAGAAAAATTATATTCTTTAGCTGGATACAAGGATATTGATATTAAAAACCACACTGATTTCTCAAAACGTTTTTATTTGAGGGGTGAGGATCCACAAAAAATTAGGGCTCTTTTTTCAGACCAGCTTGTGCGGTTTTTTGAAAGCAATTCCTACTACCACGTAGAATCAAGTAGAGATGGTTTATTGATTTTCAGTAAAGAACGTATTGCTAGTATCAAAGAAATAAAAGCATTATTAGACTTTGGGGTTCGTTTAAATTCAATTATAAACAAGGATTAGGGTGAAACTATATTCTATTAATGTTGGAAATTTTAAACTAGATGGTGGGGCAATGTTTGGTGTTGTGCCAAAAGCAATCTGGAATAAGACAAACCCAGCTGATGAGAATAATATGATTGATATCGCGTCCCGCTGTTTGTTGATTGAAGACGGGAACCGTTTAATTTTAATTGACACGGGGATGGGAGACAAACAGAGCGATAAGTTTTATAGTTACTACTTCCGTTGGGGAAACCATTCATTAGATGGCGGACTCGCTTCACATGGATTTTCTAGAGACGATGTCACAGATGTCTTTTTAACTCATTTACACTTTGATCATTGCGGGGGTTGCATCCAATGGAATACTAATAAATCAGGTTATGAAGTTGCGTTTAAAAATGCTGTTTTTTGGAGTAATAAAAACCATTGGAAATGGGCGACAAACCCCAATAAACGAGAACGTGCTTCTTTTTTAACAGAAAACATTATACCGATTGAAACAAGTGGACAGTTAAAACACATCCCTGTTCCTGAGAGCGACATATTACACAATACAGATTTGGGATTTGATGTGTTTTTTGCCAACGGGCATACCGACAAACAGATGATTCCAATGATATCCTACAAAGGAAAAACCATTTGTTTTATGGCTGATTTATTACCAACCGTGGGTCATATTTCTCTGCCTTTTGTCATGGGATACGATACAAGGCCACTGCTAACTTTAGACGAAAAAGATCGTTTTTTAAAACTTGCTGCAGATAAAAATTATTATTTATTTTTGGAGCATGACGCTCACAACGAAGTAATTACAGTCAAGCACACCGAAAAAGGAGTCCGTTTGAACAATATTTATGCCTTTAATAATCTATTTTAATCTTAAAAAATGAAATCAAACCTACACAATCTAGTTCGAAAATTAACCTATTTATTAGGTGTGATATTTATTTTAAGCTGCGGATCTACTGCGCCCATCTTATCAACCCCTATTGAGAATATTGATGTCGTTCCACTAAAAGCCGTTGAGCTTACGGACGACGAAAAAAAAGAATGGAGCCACCTGGACCTCAAAACAGATACCGTCCCAGGAATTAGCTTGCACAGAGCTTATAAAGAATTGGTGAGACCAAAAAGTAAAACGGTTATTGTGGCAGTGATTGACTCTGGAATCGATATTGGTCATGAAGATCTAAAAGATAATATTTGGGTAAATTCTGATGAGGTCCCAAGCAACGGAAAAGACGATGACAACAATGGGTATGTTGATGATGTGAATGGTTGGAACTTCCTTGGGGAGTCTAACGACGAACAATTAGAGTATGTGAGATTGCTTGCGAGTGGCGACACAACTAATCCTCGATTTGCAGAAGCAGAAGCTTTACTCGCCAAAGAGAGAGAAAGCACAATGCGGTCAAAAACACAATACGAAAGTATTTTGGACCAACTAAACACTTCAGATGCTGCTATAGCTGACTACTTGAAAAACCAAAATTATACAAAGGAAGACGTGGAAGGCATCTCTACCACAGATAAGACCTTATCAAGACATCTGAATATTATCAAACAGTCTTATGGGTTTGGTTTTGAGAGTATCGCCGCAATGAAAAAAGAGCTCAACCAAGGGCTAAAATCTTTGAACAAGCGCTTGGACTGTAACTTAAATGTAGCTTTTGATGGAAGAAGTGTTGTTGGGGATAACCCTAATGATTTGAGCGATCGCGACTATGGAAACTGGGATGTCCTACCAAAAAACGGTCGTACCCATGGAACCCATGTTTCGGGGATAATCGCCGCCATGCGCAACAATGGAATTGGGATGAATGGAGTTGCTAACAATGTAAAAATTATGGCAATTCGAAATACACCGAATGGCGATGAATATGACAAAGATGTAGCGTTGGCTGTATATTATGCAGTTGATAATGGCGCTAAAGTGATTAATATGAGTTTTGGGAAAAAGTTTTCTCCTCATAGTGATTGGGTAAGAGATGCGATTGCCTATGCTGCACAAAAAGACGTGTTGATTGTGGCAGGGTCTGGAAATGACGGCAAAAACACCGACCATGAGAATTATTTTCCTAACGATCAAATAGGCAGTGGAGATGAAGTGGCCGACAACTTTCTAAAAGTAGGGGCAAGCGAGCCTAGGTACGGCTCAACCCTAGTTGCTGGGTTTTCGAATTATGGAGAAAATACGGTGGATGTATTTGCTCCTGGTTCAGATATTTACTCGACCTACCCTAAAAACAAATACGAATTTGCTAGTGGAACCTCTATGGCATCGCCTGTAGTTGCAGGTGTAGCTGCCTTAATTTTTTCGCAACATCCAAGTCTAAGTGCTGAACAAGTAAAACAAATATTGATGTCTTCTGGTATCGAAATTGATAAAAAAGTCTCTTTAGAAAATGGGAGTATCGTTCATTTTTCGCAGTTGTCAAAATCTGGGAAAATTGTCAACGCTTATAACGCATTACTAATGGCGTCAAAACTGTCTAAATAATTTATAGTATCATGAAAAATATTTTTTACACACTTACTTTTTTAATCGGATTCTCACCAGTTTACAGTCAAAACAACTTTGAATATTGGCAACAACGTGTGGACTATACCATGGATGTAAAAATAGACGTAAACACCTTCAACTACGGAGGCACACAAAAATTAGTTTACACTAACAATTCTCCAGATGATTTGAATCGTGTCTTTTACCATTTATTCTATAACGCCTTTCAGCCGGGAAGCGAAATGGATGTACGCTCCATGACAATCGCAGATGCTGACCCCAGAGTTGGAGATCGAATAAACAATCTCGAAAAAGAAGATTATGGTTTTTTAAATGTCATACGCTTGACCCAAAACGGAACGCCTATTGAGTATGCTGTAGCTGGAACCGTGTTGGAAGTTCAGCTGAATACTCCTATCAAATCGGGAGATTCAGCGGTATTTGAAATGATTTTTGCGGGTAAAGTACCGCCAGTGATTCGTAGGGCAGGGAAAAACAGCCAAGAAGGGGTCGCGTTGTCTATGGCGCAATGGTATCCTAAAATGGCAGAATATGATTTTGAGGGCTGGCATGCGGATCCTTATATTAGCAGAGAATTTCATGGAGTATGGGGTGATTTTGATGTTAAATTAACGCTAGACAAAGACTATACTGTTGGGGGAACGGGGTACTTACAAAACCCAAACGAGATTGGACATGGATATGGGGTTAAGGAAACTAAAAACAAATCTGATGTATTAACCTGGCATTTTGTGGCTCCGAATGTTCACGATTTCACTTGGGCGGCGGACCCTAGTTTTGTGCATGACACCCTGCAGGTTCCTAATGGACCTCTTTTACATTTTTTATATAAAAAGTCTTTAAAGCGAGAATACAAAAAACGTTGGAAGGACTTGCAGAGGCCAACAAGTGAAATCATGCAGTACTATAGCAATACGGTTGGAAAATATCCCTATGAACAATACTCTGTAATTCAGGGAGGCGATGGTGGTATGGAATATGGCATGTGTACACTCATAACAGGAGAACGCAGTTTTGAGAGTTTGGTAGGCGTAACTGCACACGAAATTGGCCATACTTGGTTCCAGTTTTTAATGGCCTCTAACGAAAGTAAACACCCTTGGCTCGATGAAGGGTTTGCAGAATACACCTGTACGTTTATTGAAAATACTATATTTGGCGTTGAGCCTGCTGAGCCTCTAAAACGTCACTACGATCGCTATTACAGCCTGGTGAAAAGCGGAAAAGAACAGCCCATGAGCACACATGCAGATCGGTTTGCATATAATGCAGCCTATGGCATCTCAACGTATAGTAAAGGCGCTTTGGTATTGGCACAATTACGCTATATTATTGGTAAAGAGAATTTAGAAAAAACATTAAAAAAATATTTTAAAGACTGGTCATTTAAACATCCAACGCCAAATGATTTTATCCGTTGTGCCGAAAAAACATCTGGACTAGAATTGGAATGGTTTTTGACGGATTGGACACAAACCACAAATACAATTGATTACGGTGTGAAAAGTGCTGATGACTCAGAGGGAAAAACGGTCATTACATTGGAACGCATTGGTTTGATGCCAATGCCAGTGGAGGTTCAGGTGCTTTTGAAAGACGGAAGTACAAAAGATTATTACGTTCCTTTGCAAATGATGCGGGGCGAAAAACCGCTTCTAAATAGTGATGTGTTATTAAAAGATTGGGCGTGGGCACATCCTGAATACCGATTTACTATAGATTTAGATCTGTCCAAAATTGACACTATTACCATTGATGTTAATAAAGAAACGGCTGACATCAACAAGAAAAACAATCAGCTAAAAGTATTATAAACTATGGAGCGTTTAAAAGGAAAAAAGCAAATAGAACAGTTATTCGTAACTGGCAACTCAGTTGGCGCATTTCCTTTGAGAATGGTCTATTTAAAAAACACAGATAAACATTTGGTTGGTGTTTCTGTGAGCAAAAAACATTTTAAAAATGCCGTGGATCGCAACCGAATCAAGCGCCTTTTGAGGGTGGCAGTAGAAAAACAACTTTCGGTAACACTAGAGGCGTTAGAATCAAAGTACTGTTTGATGGTTTTGTATGTTGGCAAAGAAATGCCTGTATCGTCTCAACTAAAAAAACAATTTGAATTTCTAATAAAACGTTTTAACAAAAAAGAATCACATGGGGTATTATCATAAAAAAAGAGGGCTATTTCTAGGAGTTATAGCTTTGGTTTTTATTTCGACTACAGCCTATAAAAACGATTATTTCGAGATAGCTAAACAGATAGACATCTTCACCACACTGTTTAAAGAAATTAATATGAATTATGTGGATAAGACAAGCCCCGCTTATTTAATGGAAGAAAGTGTCCAGCAGATGCTTAAGGAATTGGACCCTTACACAACTTATATGAATGAGCAGGACGTGGAAAGGGCTCGAATATATCAATCGGGTGCTTATGTTGGGATAGGTGCCACCATAAATGCAACAGAAGATAAATTAGTTGTTATGGAGGTGTATAAAGAGATGCCTGCGGATAAGGTTGGTATAAAAGCAGGGGATGAAATCATTAAAATTGATGGGCTTGCAGTAAGTGATTTAAAGGAAGGGGCGGTCCAATTTTTAAACGGAAAAAAGAATACAACTGTTTCCTTGGTTTACATTAGAAATAAAAAAACTAGCGAAATAACCGTCTCTAGAGGAGGCTTAAAACCTAAAGCAGTTCCAGTCTCTAGACTATTGCCTTCTGGAATAGGCTACATCGCATTGGATCGATTTACAAAAACAGCCTCCAAGGAAGTCGAAGCTGCGCTAAAGTTAATGCTTATTGACGAAGCAAAAGGAATTGTTTTAGATTTGAGAAACAACCCGGGTGGCTTACTTCAGGAAGCGGTTAAAATAGTTAATTTGTTTGTTCCTAAGGGGCAAGTGGTGGTATCTACAAAATCGAATGTAGAAACCTACAATCAAACATTTGAAACTCCAAAACAGCCCTTGAGTTTAGAAATTCCTTTAGTTGTTTTAATAAACCAAAAAAGTGCTTCCGCGAGTGAAATTGTTGCGGGTGCGCTCCAAGACTTAGACCGTGCTGTTGTTATTGGTAAAAGAAGTTTTGGTAAGGGTTTGGTACAAAGACCTAAACCTTTGCCATACGGATCTCAATTAAAGGTAACAATCTCGCGTTACTATACTCCTTCAGGGCGTTGTATTCAAGCGCTTGACTATAGAAATAGGAAAAAGGATGGGTCCGCTATTCGTTATGACGAAAACCAATACACCGCCTTTAAAACAAAAAACGGAAGAACAGTGTATGATGGTGGAGGAATTCAACCAGATGTGGTCATTGGGAAAGAGAGGCCTAATAAGTTTATAGAACGGCTTTTAAAAAGTTCCTTAGTGTTTGATTTCTCAAACCAATATTTTTATAACAATAGCGTTAATGATGTGGAGGGTTTTAGTTTAGATAAAAAAGATTTTGAAAGGTTCAAGGAAATGAGTCTTGATAAAAAATACGATGCGTTAAGCGAGTCTCAAGCGTCCGTTGATCAATTAAAAAACACTCTCGAGGAAGAAGGGTTTGGAGAAATGCGACGAGGTTTTGAAGACTTGGAATCGTCGCTTCGGGCATCGAAAATGGAGATGATAGAGTCCTCCAAATCAGAAATCGTCGCCGTTTTGGAAGGAGAAATAATAAAACGCTATTTTTACAGGGAGGGAATGTATTCGTATTTTCTCACAACTAACAACGAAGTATATAGAGCCCAAGAAATTATAAATGATCAAGAGGTTTATAATAGTATATTAAAATAGTCGAGGGTTAACTGTATTTCAGAATTGAAAATAAGATGAAAAAAGTTGTTTTTTTAATGTTTTTATTAGTCAGCGTTGCACATGGGCAAACGGGCAATTCACACGTTGTATATTTTGAAACGGGAAAGTATGAAGTGCCAGAAATAGAAACAAACCGATTGGTATTATTTATTCAGGGTTTGAAAGATATTGAAATCGAACGTATAGAAATTTACGGCTTTTGTGACGATCGCGGCAGTGATTCTTATAATTTAGTATTGTCACAAAACAGGGCAGATGCTATTAAAAAAATATTTTCTGGGTTTGATGTGGATGACAACCTTATTAGTAATGTTGATGGAAAAGGAGAAGTTTTGTTGCGTGTTATTTCTTCCGATAATCTAAACATTATAAGAGGGTTAAATAGGAAAGTAGAGATTAATGTAGTGTATAAAGTTAAAGATAAAAAAGAGGTTGTAAAGGACGAAAAGGTATATCGTTTTTTAAAAGAAAATCTTAAGGTAGGAGATAAAATAACACTAGAAAATATTTTATTTGAAACAGGATATAGTTACCTCGTAAAAGAATCCATTCCTGTTCTAGAAAAGATGGCGGAAGCGTTAAGAAAAAGAGACGATATTTATTTCACCATAGAGGGACATGTCTGTTGTACTCAAAAAGCACGGGATGCGGTAGATAGAAAGACAGGGAAAAGAAATTTATCTTTAGCAAGGGCTAAATATATCTACGATTACTTAGTTGAAAAGGGGGTTAAGAGAACTCGAATGCGTTATGTGGGTTTAAAAAATAAATACCCCTTGGGAAAGGCAATGAAGTACGATAAGCGTGTAGAAATTAAAATTACTTCTATTTCTAAAAGAAATTAATTTTTCACCATCGCTATATGTGGTATTCCATCTTCTAAGTAGGAGTCACCAATTGTTTTAAAACCAAGTTTGTTGTAAAATTCCTCTAGATATTTTTGAGCAGATATTTTTACTTCTATGGTTTGATAGGTGTCCTCGATAGCATTTACGGATGCAACCATTATTTGGTGTCCATAATTCAAATAGCGCTTGTTTTTTGATACCACTACTCGACCAATACTGGCTTCCTTAAAATAGTCTCCTGGTTTAAAAATTCGGGTATAAGCAATAATGGAGTCCTCTATTTTTCCTATGACATGTAATGCTTTATGATCTTTCCCATCAATATCTTGATATACACAATCTTGTTCTACCACAAATACTTCACTTCTTAATTGTAATAAATAGTAGAGTTCATCTAAAGACAACTGGTTAAACGATTTTATATAAATTTCTAGCATATATTAATCTTGGATAATTATTGTTTTGGGATCAGAGGTCCCAAACTCAGGTTGTATATTGAAGTGATTGATATTAAACTTTTGAAAAAGAGTGGTTTCTAAAGTTTTAAGAACCGTATTAAACTCAGAGAATTTTAAATCAACATTGAAATCAATATGAGCTTCCAAATGAATTTCTGTTTCGTTTAACTGCCAAACATGAATGTGGTGAATATTATTTATTTGTTCTAATTTATTTACTTCGTCAACAATATCTTGAATTCTAATATCTTTTGGAGTGAACAACATAAGGATATGAAAGGAGTCTTTTAATAAATTATACCCTACAACAATAAGATATAAAGCGATTGCAATTGTTAAAACTGCATCGACCCAAAATATTTGGTAAAACTGCATTAATAACCCACCTATTAAAACCGCAAAACTTGCGAGCATATCAGTTAATAGGTGTAAATATGCAGAACGAATGTTCATATTGTGGTTACTGTCATTTTTTAACAAAAAGACACTAAGACCATTAAAAACAATCCCTAAAATCGAAAGCCAAACAACCAAATCGGGGTTTATGTTTTGTGGTTCAAAGAAGCGTTTGACTGCTTCAAACATTAAATAAATAGCAATTACAATAAGAGAAGAAGCGTTTATAAAAGCAGCAATGATCTCGGCGCGTTTATAACCAAAAGTTTTTGACAAAGTTGCTTTTTTCTTAGAAAAACCAGATGCTATGTAAGAAATAACAAGAGAAATGACATCGGTTAGGTTATGTAAAGCATCACTTAATAAGGCAAGGCTGCCGGAAAGAAAACCCCCTATTATTTGAGCAAGGGTAATAATACTATTTAATAAAATAGAAATAAGAAGGTTCCGATCTTTATGATCAGATCTATACTTATGTGAATGACCCATTGTATATTAGCAAGGTTGAATTTTATTAATTCTATTTTGATGACGACCGCCCTCAAAATCACTATTTAGAAAGGTATCAACCATAACTAAAACATCTTCTATAGTGGTAAAACGGGCAGGAATACAAAGAATGTTTGCGTTGTTATGTTGACGAATTAAAGAAACTATTTCGTTTGTCCAACATATACCTGCTCTAATACTGGTATATTTATTTGCCGTCATCGCAACCCCATTAGCACTCCCACAAATAAGAATACCAAAAGTAGATTTTTTTGATTCCACATCTTTTGCCACAGGATGTACAAAATCAGGATAGTCAACACTAGAATCAGAATCCGTTCCATAATTTGTAACTTCTATATGCTTAGAATTGAGAAATTCTATAATTCTAAATTTATAATCTGTACCTGCGTGATCGTTTCCAATTGATATATTCATTTGTTATAATTTTTATTATGAGTAAATTTACAAAAAAGAGTGGTACCTAATTAAAATTGTTCATAGCCTTTTTAATTAATTGTTAATAATTAATGAACGATTATGAAAACTAAATTTTTATAAAACGAAAAATTTTATCAACCGTAACTATAAATTTATAATACTAATTTAGTTGTTATTATTAATTCTTAACTTATGAATATCCAAAAAAGGTTTATAAACAAAAATTACTAAATTATTTATGAGTCATTTTATGTGAATATAGGTTATGAACAACATATAATAAGTACCTTTAAAATATTATAAATCAATTGATTAATTAAAATAAAGTTGTTAATTATATGTTTATAAAATGTAAATAAAGAAGAAAACTACTTATCTTAAATAAACTTATATATGCTATTCACATACTATAATAACCACTATTAGTTTTTAAACAATTTAATAAAAAATTAATATAATTATATTAAATGTGGATAAAGTTGAAAAAGAGATGAGCCTTGATTGATTTAAAGTGGTAGCTTTGCTTAATCACATATCTTAAATGAAAAGAAAAAAGAATAACAAACAATCGGTTAAAAATTACAGTCAAAGTATTTTAACGATTTTGAAAGCCGATAGAAAAAAAACATTCAATCACAAACAGATTGCTGCAAAGTTAGAAGTAAATGATGCTAGCAGTCGCAACCAAATAATAAAAAATCTTCACAAACTTGCTATTCAAAAGGAAATTAAAGAGGTGGAGCGAGGTAAGTTTCAACTCATAAATTCTACAGAATATTTTATTGGAAAAGTAGACATGGCTTCACGAGGTAATGCTTATATTATTAGTGAAGCTTTTGAAGAAGATGTTTATATAGCTTCTAACAACATGCATAAAGCTTTGCACGGAGATACGGTAGAATTATATATTTATAACCGTAAAAAGAATGGAAGACAAGAAGGAGAAATAACTCAAATTATAGAAAGAGCACGAACAGAATATGTAGGAGTGGTTCAGTTGAATGAAAAATTTGCTTTTGTTGTTCCGGATAGTAATAAAATGCCAGTGGATGTTTTTGTGCCTTTATCTAAAACAATGAAGGCAGAAAATGGTGATAAAGTACTCGTGAGTTTAGATGAATGGCCTGAAAAAGCCGATTGTCCTAATGGAACGATTATTAAAATTCTAGGAAAACCAGGAGATCATAATACAGAAATACATTCTATACTAGCAGAATATGGTCTTCCCTACGAATTCCCATTTGAAGTAGAAGCCTATGCAAATAATATAGATACTTCTATAACAGAAGGAGAAATTGCAAAACGTAGAGATATGCGATCGACGCTTACCTTTACAATAGATCCAAAAGATGCAAAAGATTTTGATGATGCTTTATCTTTTAAAAAATTAGATAATGGAAATTATGAAATTGGAGTCCATATAGCTGATGTATCTCACTATTTACAAGAAGGAACTATTTTAGATGATGAAGCCTACGAACGAGCAACTTCCGTTTACTTAGTTGACAGGGTTGTTCCTATGTTGCCAGAAGTTTTATCAAACAATGCTTGTTCATTACGACCTTTAGAGGAAAAATATACTTTCTCGGCTGTTTTTGAAATTAATGACAAAGCAGGAATCGAAAACCAGTGGTTTGGAAGAACCGTAACTTATAGTGATGCCCGTTTCGCCTATGAAGAAGCACAACATATTATAGAAACAGAAGAAACGCTAATTCCAGACGAAATTGCAATTAATGGAAAAGCTTATACTACAGATGATAATGTAAAAGATGCTATTTTAAAATTAGATAAACTAGCAAAAATAATGCGTTCTAAACGTATGAAAAATGGGGCTATTTCTTTTGATAAAGCTGAAGTTAAATTTAATTTAGATAAAGAAAATAATCCCACAGGTGTTTATTTTAAAACTTCCAAAGATGCAAATAAACTTATTGAAGAGTTTATGTTATTAGCAAATAAAAAAGTTGCAGAGTTTATAGGAAAACAAACCTCTCCCAAAACTTTTATTTACAGAATTCATGATGAACCAGACGATCAAAAACTAGCGGGCCTTCAAAGAATAGTTTCTCAATTTGGACATCAACTAAATTTAAAAAGTAGAGAAACCACCACATATTCTTTAAACACGCTTTTAAAAAATGTAAAAGGAACTAAAGAACAAAACCTTGTAGATACTCTTACAATACGTTGTATGAGTAAAGCAATATACTCTACAAAAAATATTGGTCATTACGGTCTCGCTTTCAATCACTACAGTCATTTCACATCTCCTATTCGTCGTTACCCAGATGTTATGGCACACCGTTTGTTACAATATTATTTAGATGGTAACAAAACAACTAGTGAAGACGTTTATGAGGAAAAATGTAAGCACTCTTCAAACATGGAATATCTCGCAACCAAAGCAGAACGAGATTCTATAAAGTACATGCAGGTAAAGTACATGCAAGACCATAAAGAGGATGTTTTTTTAGGAGTTATTTCTGGTGTAACAGAATGGGGTATGTATGTTGAAATTATAGAAAACAAATGCGAAGGGATGGTAAGAATTAGGGATATCAAAGGAGATTTTTATAGATTTGACGCAGACGAATTTGCCTTAATTGGTGAAAGAACCAAAAATAAATACCAATTAGGTGATGAAGTTGAGGTCTGTGTAAAACAAGCCGATTTAGTAAAAAAACATCTAGATTTTATTTTAAATATTTAAAATTCACACACAAAATGAAACCATATATTTTTCTCTTATTATTGTCAAGTTTTCTAGTCAGTTCACAAACACCTGTAAGTAAAACTCTAGGTGAATTTTCAGAACTGAAAGTTTACGATCTTATAAATGTAGAACTCATTGAATCCACGGAAAATAAAATAGAAATTACTGGGGAAGAAACATCCAACGTTTTAATCATTCAAAAAAATGATTTATTAAAAATTAAAATGGTTCTTAATAAATCATTTAACGGAAATAAAACGTTTATAAAACTTTATTACACAAAAATAGATGTTATTGATGTCAATGAAGGGGCAAAAGTAAATTCAAAATCACTTTTCAAACAATACGAGTTAGAATTAAAAGCGCAAGAAGGAGGAAAAATTTCCGTCATTACAGACACAAAATTATTATCAATTAAAACCGTAACAGGAGGGAAAATTAACGTAAGTGGTACCACCTATTCCCAAAAGATAAAGATAAGAACTGGCGGTATTTATGACGCACCTTTACTTAAAGCTCTTAAATCTGAAGTTAATATAAAAACAGGTGGTATAGCTGATATTAGCAGTTCAGAACTTATAGAAGTGAGGATATTTGCTGGAGGAGATTTAATAATTCATGGCGAAACCAAATCCCTCAAACAATCCAAGATGATTGGTGGCAGAATTATTTATAAAGACTAACACATATATCAAAATTAAAAAACTATGTTCGATGACATTCAAGCCGCAATACCTTTAGGGTTTTTCTTAGCTTTTATGATTGGGCCAGTCTTCTTTGTGTTGATTGAAACAAGTGTAACAAAAGGCTTTCGAGCAGCAGTAATTTTTGATTTAGGGGTTATTATAGCCGATATTATTTTTATTGGAGTCGCTTACTTTAGTAGCTTTCAACTCCTCGAAAACCTAAGCAACCAACCTGGGTTATATGTGTTCGGAGGGACTATTTTAGCAGTATATGGTTTAATTATTTTTCTTAAAAAACCAAAAAGAAATGACCTCAAGGCACAACTTTCCAACTCTTTTAAAGTTAATTATATAGAGCTGTTTATAAAAGGTTTTTTACTGAATTTTATTAATGTAGGTGTGTTGATTTTTTGGCTGGGCATAATTATCGTTACAGGGCCAAGCTTAGAAAACGATATCAATCGGTTTTATGTGTTTTTTGGATCACTAATCGTTGCTTATTTTATTACTGATTTGTTTAAAATATTATTAGCAAAGCAGCTTAAAAAACAACTAACACCCAAAATAATTTTAAAAATAAAGAAATTACTAGGAATTATCTTACTGATATGTGGATTGGTTCTTATCACGAAAGGTTTTTTACCGAAAGACAAACTTAATCCACAAACCATTATTGAAGAAATAAGGGAATAAAAAAACCTCAACTTGAACAGTTGAGGTTTTACACCTAGAGGCGTCTAGCGGATTCGAACCGCTGTAGAAGGTTTTGCAGACCTCTGCCTAGCCACTCGGCCAAGACGCCCAAAAAGCAACGCAAATTTAAGCAAATTTAAACGTTACACAACATAAAAGAAAAGAATCCATCAAAAAGAAACGCCTAACACAACTTATATCACTCATCGTTAAAACCCTGAATAAATCACCTTTCTTATCTATCTTAACGCGACTCGCTTAAAAGAATTGTAACCATCTCTACATCGCCACCAATTGGTGGGTTAATTTTAGAAACAGATACCGATACCGACTCTACGGTTTTACAATTTTCAAATACTCGCACAATAATTCGTTTTGCAACCGCTTCCAACAATTTTGCTGGAATACGCATTTCTTCCACCACAATCGCGTTTAAAGTCACATAGTCAACGGTATCTTCCAAAGCGTCTGTTTCGGAAGACTTTTCCAAATCAGCTTCTACACTGACGTCCACCCTGTAATCACTACCAATAATAGTTTCTTCACTCAGACAGCCGTGGTATGCATATACCCTTATATTTTCAACTTTAATAACCCCCATGTTCTATTTTTTATTTCGATAAAAATAATAATTATACCGAAGATATATCTATAAACTTTTTATTTGATTAATTTTGCTAGGTATTTATTTAAGAAATACGCTTCATTATGTCAGAAACACACAAACCGCTTAATTTTTTAGAGCAAATAGTAGAGGAAGATTTAAAAAACGGCCTACCCAAAAGCAAACTTCGTTTTCGGTTCCCCCCAGAGCCCAACGGCTACCTTCATATAGGACACACCAAAGCTATCGGAATTAGCTTTGGTTTGGGAGAAACCTATAACGCTCCTGTCAACTTGCGTTTCGACGACACTAACCCCACAAAAGAAGACCAAGAATATGTAGATGCCATTAAAGAAGACGTCTCCTGGCTTGGCTACAAATGGGATAAAGAAGTTTATTCATCAGATTATTTTGAGCAATTATACACATGGGCTCTACAAATGATCAAAGACGGGAAAGCTTATGTAGACTCACAGACCAGTGAAGCGATAGCGGCTCAAAAAGGAACCCCAACCCAGCCAGGGGAAAACGGACCGTTTAGAAACCGCACAGTTGAAGAAAATTTAGCACTTTTTGATCAAATGAAAAATGGAGAACACGAGGCTGGTACGCACGTACTAAGGGCTAAAATTGACATGAAACATGTAAATATGTTGATGCGCGACCCTTTAATGTATCGCATACTGCATGCCGACCACCATCGAACAGGATCTACCTGGTGCATCTACCCAATGTATGACTGGACCCACGGTGAAAGTGATTATTTAGAACAGATTTCTCACTCACTATGCTCACTAGAATTCAAACCACATAGAGACCTATACGATTGGTTTAAACAGATTGTTTATAATTATCACAAAAACACACTTCCATTAATTCCAAAGCAACGTGAATTCGCACGTTTAAACTTAAGCTATACAATTATGAGTAAGCGAAAGTTATTAAAACTTGTTGAAGATAAGGTTGTAACGGGTTGGGACGACCCACGAATGCCTACTATATCAGGGCTAAGACGTCGTGGATATACACCTACATCTATTCGTAGTTTTATAGATAAAGTAGGAGTGGCCAAGCGCGACAATATCATCGACGTATCCCTACTGGAGTTTTGTGTTAGAGAGGACCTCAATAAAAAAGCAGCACGAATTATGGCTGTTTTAGACCCGGTTAAACTGGTAATCCAAAATTATCCTGAAGGAAAAGAAGAATGGCTAGAGGCAGAAAACAACCCTGAAGATGAAAGCTCTGGTTTTAGATCGGTCCCTTTTTCTCGAAATCTTTACATAGAACGCGATGATTTTAAAGAATCAGCCAATAGTAAATATTTTAGACTGTCCCTTGGGAAAGAAGTGAGGCTCAAAAACGCCTTTATAATAAAGGCAGAAAGCGCTGTTAAGGACGCAAAAGGAATTATTAAAGAAATACATTGTACCTACGACTCAAACAGTTTAAGTGGCAGCGGAACACCAGAAAGTTTGCGTAAAGTTAAGGGAACCTTACACTGGGTTTCAACAGCACATGCCGTTGCTGCTGAGGTAAGGGAATATGACCGTTTGTTTTTACACGAAGCACCAGACAGCCAAACAGAAGATTTTTCATCTTTTGTGAATCCTGAATCACTGAAAGTGAGGAAAGCTTTTGTAGAACCACATATTAAAAGCGCATGCATTGGGGACCAATTTCAATTTCAACGTCTCGGATACTTCAACTTAGACAAAGACAGTACAGAAACGAATTTAGTATTTAATAAGACAGTGGGTTTACGAGATTCTTGGGCAAAACAAGCGCCGAAACAAACACAGTCTGTTAATCCTCAAGCGCAGCCACAAGCTCCAAAAAGAAAAGCAATTGATGTCATTAAACAGCTCGGGAAAAAGTATACAAACCTTCCAGAAGAAAAACAACAAAAAGTAAAAGCTGAAATCCTCTTGTTAGCCAAGGATGTTTTATATGAAGATTTAGAGCCATTGTTTAAAACAGCAGCTAAAAAAGTAGGAACACGCATTGCGGTAGCGCTTACCTTAAAAGTACTTTTAGAAAATGGTTTGAAAACAAATGATCATATCCACGCCTTTATAACAACCGCAACCGGAGACACACACCCCTTACTGAGTGAGGTTGCCAAGCAAATCTGAGAAAGCAATTTGGAGCTTAACAAGTTTATTTTTTGGGCAAACTTTTCTTAGGTCCATTTTTCATGGCCTCACCAATTTGATTGCTTGCTGTAAAACTCGCCACCATGTCGTTTAACATATTGCTCCCCGCCTGAGGAGAATTTGGTAATAAAATAAGGTTGCTATTGGTTTCTTGTCCTATGGATTGAAGCGTGTCATAATGTTGAGTCACAACGATCAAAGCAGATGCCTCTTGAGAGTTGATTCCTACTTTGTTTAAGACCTCGACAGACTCTTCCAAACCTCGTGCTATTTCACGGCGTTGGTCTGCAATACCTTGTCCTTGAAGACGCTTACTTTCTGCTTCTGCTTTTGCTTTTTCAACAATCAAAATACGAGCCGCATCTCCTTCAAATTGAGCTGCTATTTTCTCGCGCTCTGATGCATTAATTCGGTTCATTGCCTCCTTAACCTGAGCATCTGGGTCAATATCGGTCACTAAGGTTTTTATGATGTCATACCCATAATCCATCATGGCTTGATTCAGCTCTGATTTGACGGCAATAGCAATGTCATCTTTTTTAACAAAAACATCATCAAGTTTCATTTTGGGCACTTCCGCCCTTACCACATCAAACACATAAGAGGTAATTTGATCGTGAGGATAATCTAATTTATAGAAAGCGTCATAGACTTTAGTTTTAATCACTTTAAACTGAACAGAAACCTTGAGGCGTACAAACACATCATCCAATGTTTTGGTTTCAATCAAAACATCTAGCTGCTGGATTTTTAAGCTTAATCGTCCAGAAATTCGGTCTACTAAAGGAATTTTCAAGTGAAGTCCAGATTGACGGATGCTTTGGAATTTCCCAAAGCGCTCAATAATTGCTGCGGTTTGTTGCTTGACTGTAAAGAAAGCAGCTAGGAAAACAAGAAATCCAAAAACAATAAAAAAAGTATAGAAATAAGGCATGGTTTATAGTTTAAATAATGAGCATCTAATTTAATGTATTAAATTGAAAAAAGCAAAATGTTCTTCACAAAAATCTGCGACTACAAGCGACTCAACTTTAGGGAAACTACGGAGTTTTGTTCTAAAGAACACATGTTTTTAAAACAAATAAGGGTGCCGTTAAGTTCAGCTTCAATGAGGTAATAATGCCCCTTATAAAGACTGTGTTTTACAACTGCTTTGAGCGCACTCTCGTCCGCCAAAGAAATTTGATGCGCATAATAGAGATCGCCATCAATAGTGCTGTATTCCCCAAAAAAAGCAGCTACCAGCGGGTGTTTTGGATTTGAATAAACCTTAGAGGGACAATCAGATATTATGACCTTGCCTTTGTGAAGCACCATCATCTGATCGGCAAACGACAAAACATCATTTTTATCATGAGTTGCTACCACACAGGCAATATTATTCTCCTTCAAATATTCGAACAAATTTCGTCTTAACGATTGTTTTTTGAAGTTATCAATATGACTGAAAGGTTCGTCCAAAAGAATAATTTCAGGTCGCTTAGCAATGGCCCTAGCCAAGGCGACACGCTGTTTTTGACCCCCACTTAAAAATTGCACTTTTGTGTTTTCAAAACCATTTAGCTCTACAACTTTTACAAGTTCTTTGATGCGCGCTTTTTTCTCCTCAGGGTAAAAGTTAGAAAGGTGGTCTCCGATATTTTCGGAAACACTTGTATAGGGCATCAAGTCAAATTCTTGTGCTACATATTTCATAAAGTCGTGGCCTATAATAAGCTTGTTTTTAGGACCTAATATCGGCTGTTTTTTCCAAGAGATTGAACCCGAACCCACATCCATTTGTCCAAAAACAAGTTTAAGGAGTGTGCTTTTTCCAGAACCACTCTCTCCAACAATCGCCAAAAATTCTCCGCTATTGACTCGTGCTGAAATCTCATTTAAAACGACATGATCATTGTATTTAAAAGAGACATTGGTTACAGAGAGCATCTATTAGGTTATAAAATATTAGCCACCAAATATTCCGCAATTTGAATGGTATTTGTCGCAGCTCCTTTTCTTAAATTATCCGAAACAATCCACATATTTAAGCTATGCTCTTGGCTTTCATCCCTTCTAATTCGCCCCACAAAAACATCGTCTTTTCCATTGGCATATATAGGCATTGGATAAGTGTTTGTGTCGGTGTTGTCTTGAACGGTGACCCCTTCTGTTTGACTAAGAATTGATCGTACTTCCTGAAGATCAAAGTCGTTTTCAAATTGAATGTTAACAGACTCTGAGTGCCCGCCCGAAGTTGGAATTCGAACAGCAGTTGCTGTGATAGCAAACGATCGATCATTTAATATTTTTTGAGGCTCCATGGCGAGCTTCATTTCTTCTTTGGTGTATCCATTTTCAAGAAATACATCACAATGAGGCAAAGCATTTCTACCAATTGGATAAGGGTATGCCATCTCACCTTCCACCCCATTGATTTCGTTTTCTAGCTGTTGAACAGCCTTAACTCCAGTTCCTGAGACAGATTGGTAGGTAGAAACAACCACACGCTTCATTTTATATTTGTTGTGCAGAGGAGACAGGGCCATTACCAATTGTATTGTTGAACAGTTTGGATTTGCAATGATTTTATCGTTTGGAGTTAAAATAGAGGCGTTAATTTCTGGAACAATTAATTTTTTAGTCGGATCCATTCGCCACGCAGAGGAGTTGTCTATAACAGTAGTTCCAGCTTCTGCAAATTTTGGAGCCCATTCAAGTGAAGTGTCGCCACCAGCAGAAAAAATAGCAATGTCTGGACGCATTTCAACAGCTGTAGCAAGGCCAACAATAGCATGCTCAGCTCCTTTATAGCTTATTTTTTTCCCAACACTCCGTTCCGATGCAACTGGAATTAATTCTGTGAGTGGAAACTGACGCTCTTCGAGTAATTTTAACATCACGGCTCCTACCATTCCGGTAGCTCCTACAACTGCAATTTTCATGATTTTAAATCTTAAATTAAAGAGACAAAATTAGTAAATAAAGCGAGAATAAAAGAAGTAAAATAAAAAAAGACGACCCTATTGAAAGTCTTTGTGAATTTCGTTAAAAAGGTCTGTTATTTTAGTAAATCTTTAATAGATGGTTGGAAAAACTCTTTGTGATTTGATTCTTTGACCCATTAAAGAGGTGAGAATTCCTGAAAAATAAACACTAAAAATAAAGAACCGGTTTTCCAAAACCTCTTTTCTTCTTGTTTTATACAATTACACGCTTTACGCGTTGAGAAATAGCAGTGATCAGCTCGTATGAAATTGTATTCGCGGCTGCGGCACTTGCCTCAGCTGAAAATTCACAGCCAAAAAACACAACCTCATCTCCTTCTACGCACTCAATATCTGTTACATCGACCATTACCATGTCCATGCAAACATTTCCAACAATCACGGCTTTTTTATTTTCGATAGAGACGACTCCAGCCCCGTGACCAAAATGCCTTCCAATCCCATCGGCATGCCCTATAGGAATCGTTGCAATTTTCGTGTCGTGAGGACTTATAAATCCACGATTGTATCCCACACTTTTTCCTTTCGAAACAAAGTGAATTTGTGAAATTACAGATTTTAAGGTGGCGACAGGTTTAAAGTTTTGAGCTTCAGTATTTGTGTTGCCGTAACCATACAAACCAATACCACAGCGAACCATATTAAAATGAGCCTCGGGATAATTAATTACCCCCGATGTGTTACACAGGTGTTTTATAAAGGGGTAATTTATTTTTTCAGCAAAGGACGAAGAAAGGGATTTATAAAGCTCAACTTGAGCGAGAGTAAAGGCTTTTTCTTCCAAATCTTCGCTTGCAGCAAGGTGAGAAAACACCGACCTCACTTTCAAAACACTCGTTCTAGAGAGTTGATCTACCACCAAATCGAGTTCTTGAGGTTCAAATCCGAGGCGGTTTAGACCTGTGTTAAATTTAATATGAACAGGGTAATTTTTTTGTTGGTGAAGCATTGCAATACGCTGAAACTCTTGCAGGATTTTTAAGCTGTATAAACTAGGTTCAAGACAATGTTCTATTGCAAGATTCAGGTTTTTTTCTTGAGGATGAAGCACCAGAATAGGCGTGGTGATTCCAGCTTTTCTCAGTGCTATTCCTTCTCTAATATAAGCCACAGCAAAATAGTCAACCTTCATTTTTTGAAGACAGTGGGCAATAGCATTCGCCTCACTTCCGTAAGCAAATGCTTTTACGACCGCTAAAAAAAGAGTGTCTTCTTTGAGTTTTGATTTTAGATACTCAAAATTGTGCTTTAAAGAAGCCAAGTTAATCTCTAAAGTGGTTTCAGTAACTTTAGGCATTAGAGTCTTTTTTGTTAGCCCCGACATCTCTGGGGTTTATGACCTCCATATCTTGCAGCTTTTCTTTTGTGAGCGCTTTGTAATAAGCGGCTCTGCTAAGCGGTTCGTATTCATCAACCTCACCCAAAAGCACTAGGTTATCATTTTTGGATTTACGATGACTGTATTGTGCTAAGTTTCCTGTGTGAGTACAAACAGCGTGCACCTTGGTCACGTATTCTGCTGTTGCCATCAAATTTGGCATTGGCCCAAAAGGGTTTCCTTTAAAATCCATATCCAGCCCCGCAACGATTACACGCACTCCTTTGTTGGCAAGGTCATTACACACATTTACAATTTCGTCATCAAAAAATTGGGCTTCATCAATACCAACAACATCACAACCATCTGCTAGAAGCGGGATGTTTGAAGCAGAGGGCACTGGGGTAGAGCGAATTTCATTTGCATCGTGAGAAACAACCATTTCATCGTCGTAACGAACATCAATGGCAGGTTTAAAGATCTCAACTTTTTGCTTCGCAAATTGAGCCCGTCTTAAGCGACGAATTAATTCTTCAGTTTTTCCAGAAAACATCGATCCGCAGATGACTTCAATCCAACCAAATTGTTCTTTAGGGTTTACTGTATTTTCGAGAAACATTTTGTAATTTTAACACCAAACGAAATTTACTTACGTTTTTATAAAGGTGACATAAATTTTTTAAAAATCAAAAGTATAAATTTAAAAGTTATAAAATATCATTAATAAAGAGATTACAAGCATTAAAAAGCGGCTATAAATAATTTAATACAGCAACATGAAAAAAAAATTAGAGTCAGAATTAATAAGTATTGCCCATAGAATTCTTAAGCTTACAGGTAAAGAAGATATAGAAAAAATGCACAATGAAATAGCGCTGCTATATCAAAAAATTACAGTGTTAAAGTTTATTGAAAACAATCATGATGGAGAAATGCCTGATTTTGACGGAATGGACTCTTCTTTTTTTAATTCACTTGATAGAGGTTCTAAAAATACAATTACGGACACCACAGAGGAGGCAAAGAGTACGGCTCTAAACAGAGTCACAGAAGAAGAAGAAGAAGAAGCCATTATGGAACCAGCGATCGAAAAAATCAAGGATATGGTTGCTCAAATGCCAGCAGAAACAATTGAAGTAGACACAATCATAGACACGATAAACGAATCAAATGACGCCGTTGAGCACGACCTGAGCGAGCTATCACCAAGCTATGCACAACTTCCAATTTTTGATGCTATCGACCCTGAACCTACTCAAACATCCTTAAATGACCAACTAAAAACGCAGGGATTTCAAATTGGACTAAACGATCGATTAGCGTTTGTTAAAAATTTATTCGACAATAGTACGGAAGATTATGACCGCGTCTTGTCTCAACTCAGCACCTTGAGTTCACACGACGAAGCGATCAATCTATTAGATTCAATTATTAAGCCCGACTACAATAATTGGGAGGGGCAAGAAGAAATTGAAGCCCGGTTTTTGGAAATTATAGAAAACAAATTCAAGTAAGCCATTCCACATCCGAGAATAGGACAGATTATTTTAGTACTTTTGAAGGCTAAAACACCAGTTAAATGTCATCAGAATTAAAATACGCAGTTTTTGGAAGTGGAAGTTGGGCTACAGCAATAATTAAGATGCTCTGCGAAAACAGCGACCCCGTGGGGTGGTATGTACGAAAACAGCAAACTATTGACCACATTCTTTCCGAGGAGCACAACCCAACTTACTTAAGCTCCGTAGAACTAAACATTAACCAGTTAAATTTAAATACCGATATAAATAAAGTTGCCGAGAATGCAGATGTATTAATTTTCGCAATTCCTTCGGCATTTATTGAAAGTGAACTTTTAAAATTAAGGGTTGATATCTGTTCTAAAAAAGTAATCTCTGCTGTCAAGGGGATAATTCCCGAGTCAGGGCTTTTGGTGGGCGAACATATTCATCAAAAATTCGGAGTCGATTTAAACAATATAGTAGTTTTGTCGGGACCATGTCACGCGGAGGAAGTTGCTTTAGAACGCCTGTCTTATTTGACCATTACTTGTTCAGATCTTGATATCGCAAGCGATATAGCCAATCGATTTTCTAGTAATTATATAAGAACTAGTACAAGTGATGATGTTGTAGGAGCAGAATATGCAGCGATGTTAAAAAACATTTATGCCATCGCTGCAGGAATTGCACACGGCTTAGGGTATGGCGACAACTTTCAAAGCGTACTTATGAGTAATGCTACGCGCGAAATGAAACGATTCACTAAAAAAGTGCATAAAATGAAACGAAACATTAACGAAACGGTTTATTTAGGAGACTTATTGGTGACTTGTTACTCGTTGTTTTCTAGAAATAGAATGTTTGGAAACATGGTTGGCAAAGGTTACACCGTGAAATCAGCACAAATGGAAATGAGCATGATTGCAGAAGGTTATTATGCTACAAAAAGTGCTTACCACATTAACCAAAGCAAAGAAAAACCTGCTCTTACCCCTATTGTTGATACTGTCTATGAAATTTTATACATGAATAGAAACGCTAAAAATGCGTTTAAGAGACTAACAGAAAAACTTAGCTAGAGTTAAGCTCTTAATACACCTCTCAAACCCATAACAGGAATTTGTTTAAGCGCCTTTTTATTAATTGAGTTTTTCCTGAACTCAAATGATTTTTCCAACAATTTATGATGTTCAAAAAAAGTGACGTCAAACACATTGTTTATAGACAAAACATCCTCTAGAAGCATTTCAATTTTAGCAAAACTCTTAGCGGGAAGCATTTCGATTTTTTTTCGAAAAGTGGCTGTTTTTTTGTCTTCAGAATAGCCTCTTGAGACAATAATTACCATTTCTAAATCTACCGATTTGTCGTTGATGATATAGGCATTCCAATCATAGACCTTGTAGGAGTCATTATATTCATGAACGGCCGCTATAAAAACGCCTTTTGCTTCCGGAACGTGAATGTCTTTTTTCAAAAAAAGTATTTTAAAGTGCGCTTTTGAATTGTTCTAAAAAACGTACGTTGTTTTCGCTTAATAATCGAATGTCACTAATTTGGTGTAATAACAAAGCTATTCTGTCAACTCCCATTCCAAAGGCAAACCCCGAATATTCTTTAGAATCAATCCCACAATTTTCAAGAACATTTGGATCAACCATCCCGCAGCCCATAATTTCTAACCACCCAGTTCCTTTAGTCATTTTGTAGTCTGTTTCGGTCTCTAACCCCCAATACACATCGACCTCAGCGCTCGGCTCAGTAAACGGAAAATAAGAAGGGCGCAACCGTATTTTTGATTTTCCAAAAAGTTCTGTCGTAAAATATTGTAGTGTTTGTTTGAGATCTGCAAAACTCACATTTTTATCAATATACAAGCCTTCTACTTGGTGGAAGAAACAATGTGAGCGCGCCGAAATCGCTTCGTTTCTATAAACTCTCCCCGGTGAAATAGTACGGATAGGAGGCTGATTATTTTCCATATATCGTACTTGAACTGAACTGGTGTGTGTTCTTAACAGTATATCTGGATTTGTTTGTATAAAAAACGTATCCTGCATGTCTCTTGCTGGATGGTGTTCGGGTAAGTTTAAAGCTGTAAAATTATGCCAATCATCTTCAACTTCTGGGCCTTCACTTACGTTGAACCCAATTCGAGAAAAGATATCAATAATTTGATTTTTCACTAATGAAATCGGATGTCGAGCACCGATATTAAAAGGTTCACCTGGACGCGACAAATCGCCAAAAAGAGAGGGCTCGCCTGCATTAGTCTCTAAGGCAGTTTTTATCGAACCTACCTTTTCTTGAGCAACGCTCTTTAATTTATTTATAGCCTGCCCAAAGTCCTTTTTTTGTTCATTAGGAACTTCTTTAAAACTTGCAAACAAATCATTCAAGAGTCCCTTTTTCCCCAGAAACTTAATACGAAATAGTTCTAATTCTTCTAAAGATTGTGTTGAAAATGCTTCAGCCTCTTCTATAAGTTTATGGATCTTTTCTATCATGATAAAATTAAATAATGGCCAAATTTAAGAAAACTTAACTAATAAACTCGGCCTCGATAAAATAGTTTACTATTGCATCTTTCATTAGAATACTTTGTTCTCCAGCCTTTAAATTAGGAAGAGCTTCTTTTATGGTATAATGTGGCCATCCCTGCTCATCGAAATAGTCAAAAGTATAATAGCCATAGGGCTCTAAAAGCCGGCAGATAGCAATGTGCATCAAGTTGAGTTTTTCGTCTTTTTTAAAGGCTCTGTGCAACTGCCCAAGTTCCTGTACACCAATAAGATAGATGATTCCATCAAGGTCTAAAGGATCGCCATCTGTAAATTGAGCCGATAGTTTTTTAACTACCTCTTCCCATCGTTTTTTTAGTTCTTCGTCTCGAGCCATAATTATTTTGTAAATTTAGGGTGTATTAAAATAGAAACGAAACATTTGAGTTGTTAAGTTAGAATTCATTGTTAGTTTTGATAAAACATTTAAATAAAATACCATGGTAATCATTGATATTGTTTTAGGCGCACTTATTCTTTACGGATTAATAAAGGGATTATCTAAAGGTTTTTTTGTGGAAGTTACCTCATTACTCGCCTTATTAGTAGGCGTGTATGGTGCGATACATTTTAGTAATTATGCTGCAGAATTCCTCTCAAACCGTTTTGAATGGGGCGAAAAAACAATTAATATCACGGCTTTTGCCATTACATTTGTAGGGATTGTATTGGTGATTTCGCTTGCAGGCAAAGCACTGACCAAACTTGCTGATTTTGCATCTTTAGGAATTCTAAACAAACTATTAGGCGGCCTTTTTGGCGGCCTTAAAATTGCTTTAATCCTTAGCATTCTTCTGCTGATTTTTAATACCTTAAACAAAACAATTCCCTTTGTCTCTGATGAAGAGATTGAATCCTCTTTACTTTATAAACCCGTAAAGTCGTTAGCTCCAATGATTTTCCCAAATTTTATAAACGAGGAAACACCATTAGAGCTCCCGAGCATTCTTAATTCTTCCAACAATCCAGAATAGTTTAAATCCTAAGACAAGTCTTTAACACACTCCTTAAGACTGTTATATATGTGTTTCTCTGGAATAAAATCAGGGATGATATCAATTCGTTCCATCATATAACGAGGTTGTTTTAACAGATTAATAAACCGCACTTCAACCTTTTTTGTTTGAAGATCTTGAATCATATCCTCCATAGCATAAAGTCCAGATTGGTCCATATATTGCATACGCCCCAATCGCAAAATTACAGTCTTTGCTGTTTCTGGAATTTGTTTGTATAGTTCTTGAAAATCTGAAGTAGACCCAAAAAATAAAGGCCCTTTGATGCGCTTGATAAACACGGACTTTTTTAAGTGTTCTGGAAAATCTTTTTCACCTAGCCATGATTTTTCTTTTAAGGGTTTTATGTCAGAATATTGCGAAGTTAGATCCCCAATTTTTTTCATAAACATTAAACAGGATATAATTAAACCTATTCCCACTGCAAAAATTAAATCCCAAAAAGTGGACAACAGCAAAACAACAAGCATTATCAAAACTTCAGAGCTTAATTTGAAGGTGCCCAACGAAAGATCTCTAGGCAATGATGGAATTGCTTTCAGCCCTTTGTAATCCATTACACCAATTCCTACGGTGATTAAAATCCCCGAAAGAACGGCGGTAGGAATTTTTGAAGCGACTGGCCCTAAGGCTAATAAAATAAATAACAGCATGATGCCAGCTATCATTCCAGATAATTTTGTTTTCCCACCAGAGTTTATATTTACAACCGTTCTAATGGTGGCTCCTGCACCAGGAATCCCTCCAAAAATAGACGCAATACTATTTCCGATACCTTGCCCAATAAGTTCTTTATTAGGGTTGTGCTTTGTTTTGGTCATATTATCTGCCACAATACTAGTCAGTAAGGAGTCAATTGCACCCAATAAGGCGAGTGTAAACCCTGTAAAAACGTAGGGGGTAATGGTTGCTAATTTAAATGTAGTAAAAATTTCTAGTTGAAGAATTGGCAAACCGCTAGGAATTTCTTCAATGGGCTTATAATTAAACCCAAAGACGATGGCGATTCCAGACATGACCACCAAAGCAACCAGTGTACTTGGAACCACCGTCGTAATGCGTTTAAATCCATAAATAATAATGATGGTTCCCAGAGCTAGCAGCAATTCCAACCAATTGATATTTTTTAGCGCCCTAGGCATTAATTTTAGCGCACCGATGGTTCCAGAAGCTTCTGTAGAAGCTAAGACTTCAGATTCTTTTTGGATATCGGCTTGTGATATTAAGGAAGCGCGATCGATTGTATCTTTAAAATTTTCTAATACTAAAACACCTTCCCCCGCCTCATCTTTTAATATGTTTTCAAGAATCAATTCTTCTGCTTGTGCCTTGAATTGATTGACGTATTGCAGGTCTTCTTTAGGGTTATAACCTAAGGAGGGCAGGATTTGAGTTAGTAAAATAATAACCCCAATTGCGGTCATGAATCCAGACACTACTGGGTATGGAATGTATTTAATATATTTTCCTAAACCTAAAACCCCAAGTCCAATTTGAGAAAGTCCAGCAATTAAAAACACGGTTAAAATGGCGGGAAGTGCAATTGATAAATCGCCGTCATTGGCTGCGATAATTCCAGAAATCACAACCATACTTACAGCTGTCATAGGCGCTGTAGGCCCTGATATTTGAGTATTTGTACCCCCAAAAAGGGCTGCAAAAAAACTGATAAAAATAGCACCGTAAAGTCCAGCGCTAGGCCCTAGACCAGACGAAACCCCAAAGGCTAAAGCGAGTGGTAATGCGACGACTCCAGCGGTAATTCCGCCAAACGCATCACCTTTTAAATTTGAAAAAAAATGTTTCATTGTAATGGTATTAGATTAGAGATTACAAAGAGAAGCTCTTTATATGTAGAAAAAACGAATGTAACCTACACAACCTCTGGAGGGGGAGATGTGTTTTCTAAATGGACATCTCCTAAAGAACTATTAAAAAACACCAAAAATAAGGAATGCCGATTTAGAGTCGGATTCATATTTTGAAAAACGGTTTTGTCAAGATCAAATTCATTGAGATCCTTAAGATCTTCAGTGTCTTTTTCAGTTTCATTTTCGACTAGAATAACGACTGTTAACACCTTCTCACTTGAACTGAGAAGAGCAACGGTTGGACCAACTACATTAAGCAGAAAAAATAGTGAATAGAAAAAAGAACAATATTTTGAAAGGGTCATTGAGTTTGTGTAATTATTGTAAAGATAGAATAAAAAATCAAATCAAATTTATATTTAATTAGAGGGTTTTTAAATCAGCACTCGCCATCCAACCCGTTTCGCCATTCAGTAATTTTATTTTTAACCAGTCTTGGTTATAATCTTCAATCACCAGAACCTTAGTGCCTTCGTGGAGTGTAAAAGATGTTTCAGCCCTAAGATTGGGCTCCGTTTTCACCTCTGTTTCTTTTGCAAAGATAATAGCTGGATTCGTACTTTTATCGATACGGTCTTTTCTAAACAACAATCCCAAAGATGTAAATAGCACAACTAAAACCATACTACTCGATATAAAAAACAATCGTTTTTTAGCCTCCGAATGTGAGAGGTAATACCCCAAAAATAAAGCTACAAAAAGAAAAACCAGTCCTATGCATCGAACCGCCCAACCGTCAACACTTAAACTATTGAGAGTTTTATTAAGGAGCTTAGAGACCCCACTCTCAGGAACTTCTTGAATTGAATCTATGGTCATTTTTTGGGCATAACTTAAGTTATTTAAAACATCGGGATCGTTTGGAGCTAACAGCAGTGCCTTTTCGTAATAAAATATACTAGGGCCAATTTCATTCAATTTATAATAACAGTTGGCAAGATTAAAATAGAGTTCAGCAGAGTGCTGATTGGACGCCAATATCGCGTCATACTGACCAATAGCCTCTTTATAATTTCCAGAATTGTAAAGTGCATTAGCCTGCTTAAAAGACACTGTAGTTTGAGAAAACCCAAGCAAAGACATCAACCAAAAAATAAGAATTTTTTTCATTTGTTTAATTTAATTGTTTGTCTAAAGCATTAATGACTCTTCCAGCTTTTTTGTAATCATTTTGCATGTCAACCGTTGAAAGCGGAGTGTATCTTGCTAGTTCACAAGCTGTAAGAAGAGATATAAATCCTATCAAGGTATCGCTGCCTACGTTTTTACCTAAAAGTAATTCCTCGATTTTATCTTTATTAAACTCACTGGTCTCTAAATGTAACTTTGACTTTAAATAATTGTGAAGCGCACGTTCAAGGGCATTATAAAACTGTTCCTTTTTCCCCAGTGATTTTCTTGCTTCACTTAAATATTTTCTTGCTAATCGGTTTGTTTTTCGGATTTTATTTCCAGTTACATCTAAGGCGCGAATCATTCGCCTTTTAACCAACAACATGATAAATGGAATAAACAAAAAGGGAGCTAACAACAAGATCCAAAACAAGTTGGAATTAAAAAAGGGCTCAGTAGTAATTAACTGAAAGTCTGTAGTTGTTTTGAAAGAGCTAAATTGATTTGAGTTGGGTGAAATCACATTTTCAGCAACAAGTCCTGAGGGTGTGCTATTTGGGCTTACGGTGTTCTTTGGTCCTTCATCAACCTCGATAATAAGTCGTTCTGAGTTTATTGTTTTGTATTGTTTTGTTTTTAAATCAAAGTATGAAAAAGAGACAACAGGAATAGGATAACTCCCTTGGTAATTTGGCACCACCGTATAAGTGTCATTGATGCTTCCTTGCATGCCTGTAGCTTTCGTATTTACTTTTTCGGAGTGCTTTGGCTCATAAACTTCAAGCGCACTAGGCAGCACCAACCTTGGAAGTCTAAATAGCTTTAAATTACCTTTTCCAGAAACGCTGACTTTAAATTCAAGGGCCTCAGTAGCTTTTAAACTCTGTTTGTTGGTGGTTACTTCAAAATCGAAACTCCCAACAGCCCCAGAAAAGTCTTCAGGTTTTCCGTTTTCGGGAAGGGGTTTTACGATAATGGTTCTATTTCTACTTGAGACTGTTCGATTTACTGTACTCATAAAGCTTCTGCCAAAAACATCCCGCCTTTGTGAAGGAACTTCAACAGTCACATCAAGAGATAGCGGTTCAATGCTGAGTTTCCCTGTTTTTTGGGGATATAAAACAGTTTTTCTTAGAACAACATAGCGGTAATCTTCTCCTTTGTAAGTGCCTTCCTGAACATTTACGCTTTTTACATCAATATTTTGACTCCAAAAGTCACTGTATCTCGGGTTGTCTATTTCGCGCCAGTTTCGAACACCAGTATTTTGAGCGACATATAATTTATAAACAACAGTAATTGCTTCGTTTAAAAAAGGGTTGGTATTAGAAATTTCAGCAACCAAGTGAATTTTTTCTGAAGCAATATAATCGGGATCATTAGGGTCTTTTGGCTTATCAATCGCAGCAGTGACGGTTATTTTTATTGGAAGGGTTTTATAGGTTTCTCCTTCAATCTCAATACTCGCCTGGCCAATCGTAAATCCACCTCTTTTTTTGGGTGCCAAAAAATAGCTGTAGCTTTTAGAAAATGAACGCGTTCCATTTATCCATGAATTATTGATCGATTGGCTTGGGCCTCCAACGACTGTAAAGTTTTCAAAACTTGGAGGCTCAAAATTATCCCCATCGGTATTCATTGTAAAATCGACCCTAAGACGTTCGTTGATTCCAAGCTGCTTTTTGCTCACTTTAGCATCAAAAGACACTTGTGCCGAAAGGAATCCAGACAGTATAAAAGTAAGTAAAAGTATCTTTTTCTTCATTGCCTACCAGTCTTTATCTGTTTTAACTTTGATACCTTTTGTTTTGGATGCGTTCATTTTTTCTTGCACTTTTTTCTCTTCATTATTCATCGCTTCAAGTAAATTTTTTACTTGTTGTGGCGACAGCTTTCCAGGCTGTTGCTGCGGCTGACCCTTGTCGTCTTTAGGGTCTTTATTTTTTTGGTCTCCTTTTTCGTCTTTGGGTTTTCCGTCTTCATCCTCCTTATCATCTCCGTTGTCTTTGTCTTCGTCTTCATCCCCTTTATCTTTGTTCTTCTCCTCTTTATCCTTTTTATCGTCGCTATCGTCTTTCTCGTCTTTGTTCTCGTCCTGATCTTTATCCTTGTCTTCGTCGTCACCATCACCATCACCCTCGCCTTGTTCTTTAGCACATTCTTGAGCAAGGGCCAAATTATATCGACTTTCGTCGTCCGAAGGGTTGTTCCTCAACGCATTTTTAAAGGCTGAAACAGCTTTTTTACACTGTTTTTTTTGCATTAAAATATTTCCAATATTATGAAATGCCTTGTGTTTTTCGGATTTTGAATTACTATTGTCCACAGCCTCTAAATGACGTAACAATGCTTCATCATATAGTTTAGAATTGTAATAGGCATTTCCTAAATTAAAAGACCCCATAGCGTTATTTTGCTTTGTTGAAACTGCCAATCGGTATTTTTTTTCGGCTGCAATAAAATCTTTTTCTACTATTAAGTTTCCTTCAAAAATATAATTGTTAGAGTCAGATAATTGGGGGTCTATTTTTTGAGCTTGACCAAGAAAGGGAATTAAAAAAAACAAAAATAGACAAGCGAAAGAACATCTAAAGTATGCTAATTGGCGGGCTTCAAGCCCTAAATTTTTAAGGATGTCAGTTATGTGCTTCATAGGTTTTCGTTAAATAAATTCAGACGTTTTAGCCAAGCAGTTTTTCGTTCTAAAAATAAAATATCTAGAATCAAAAAGAACAACCCTAGACCTAAAAACCACTGGAATTGATCTTTATATTCTGCAAATTCTTTAGCTTCAAATTCTTTTTTATCCATTCGATTTAAAATCTCTCGAATTTGTTCGACCACTTCAGCGGTCGAATTTCCGTCTATATATTTTCCCTTTGCCTCTGAAGCAATTTGCTTTAGAGTTTCTGTGTTAAGCTTCGTGATAACCGTCTCGTTGTTCTTATTCTTTTTATAGCTCATCACGACTCCATTTCGTTTCAACGGAATGGGACCCCCTTTTTCACTTCCTACTCCAATGGTATATATTTTAATACCCTCTTCTGAAGCTGCTTCAGCAACCTCAACGCTGAGGTCGTTATGATCCTCTCCATCCGAAATGATGACTAATACTCTATTGGTTTGTTGGGCATCATCAAAATAATTTCGTGACAGCTGAATGGCTTCATCTATAGCGGTTCCTTGTGAGGATAGCATATCGGTGTTTATGCTTTGTAAAAACATTTTTGCCGTTCCATAGTCCGTTGTAATTGGCAGCTGTGGAAATGCTTTGCCAGCGTAAGCAATAATCCCGACTCGATCACTTGCTAAATTATTTATAATTTGAGTTACCAACTGTTTGGATTTCTCCAACCGATTGGGCGACACATCTTCCGCAAGCATACTTTTTGAAACGTCAATGGCAAAAACAATATCCACACCTTCTCTTTTAATTGTCTCAAGTTTTGTGCCAATTTTCGGATTCACTAATGCGATAATAAAACAGCTTATAGACAGAGACAAAACAGAAAATTTAAGGATCGATTTGAATACGGATTGATCTGGGCTGAGTCGTTTTAGAGTACTAATGCTTCCAAATTTTTTTTGAATGCGTTTTTTCCAGAGGAGCGTCCACAAGAATACCACTAACATCACGGGGATGATGAGCAGCAGCCAAAACCATATTTTTTCTTCTAATTGATACATCTAAATAAAACTTCTAAATATTGTAAAACGCAATAAAAATTCAAACAACAATAGACCCAAAGCGATCCAAACTAAAGGTCTAAATTTTTCTTCATAATTATAAAACTTAAACTCTTCAACTTCCGTTTTTTCGAGTTTGTCAATCTCTTTATAGATTTCCTTTAATTTACGATTATTAGTTGCTCTAAAGTATTTTCCACCAGTAACCTCAGCAATTTCTTTTAAGAGGTTTTCGTCAATTTCCACTTGAATTTTACCGTACTGAAACACCCCATTTCTAATAGCAATTGGCGACAAGGCCATACCGTTGGTGCCCAATCCGATGGTGTATGTTTTAATTCCGTATTCTACGGCTAATTCACTTGCCGTTTGAGGGTCTATAAACCCAGCATTATTTACCCCATCAGTCAAAAGGATAATAATTTTACTTTTTGCCTTGCTGTCCTTGACACGATTCACGGCGGTTGCAAGTCCCATTCCAATGGCGGTTCCGCCCGTGATAATAGAATTGTATTTTATGTCCTTTAACGATTGGAGTACAATGCTTTTATCGCTTGTAATCGGAGTTTTCGTATAACTTTCACCAGCATACTCTACAAGCCCAATTCGATCGTTGGGACGCCCTTTGATAAAATCAGCAGCCACATTTTTTAAGGCTTCAAGGCGGTTGGGTTTGAGATCTTTTGCCAACATGCTCGCGGAAACATCTATAGCGATGACAATGTCAATCCCACGGGTTGTTTTGGTTTTGGAAGAAACATCAACCGTTTGAGGACGTGCAAGCGCCAACACCACTAAAACAATCGCCGTCATTCGGAGTCCAAGCAGAGCATGTTTTAGCTTGCTCCAAAGAGAGTTTTTTTTAAACCCCTGTACACTCGAAATACTTAATTGCGCCGTCTGCTTTTTAAGTTTTAACACATACCAAAACACCAATAAAGGCACCACTAACAGCAGCCACAAAAATTCTTTTTGAGTAAAATCGATTCCGTCAAACATTACTTTTCGTCTTCTGTTAGTTTAATGAGTTCTATAGAATTTAAAATACGTTCTATCATCTGATCGGCATATATGTCTTCTTCCTTCCATGTTAAAATAACTTGTTGCAATAAATTAGGGGTCGAAAACCCTAAAATGATGTATTTTCCTTTTATTGGCCTGTCTTCTACTAAAAAATCTGCCGTTCCAAACGTCTTAATACCCTCTTGCCCGTTAGGCGTTATAAACTGTTCGTTGCGTGATATAATATTTGTAGTACCCTTTTCTTCAAAAGTATCTAGGACCCCTTCAGCCACTTGTAGGACATCAATAGGGGTTTCTTTTGCTTCGCCACTTTCATCTGTTTCAGCAACAAATTTAGAGCTGTTTATAACGATATCAATCGGTGTCTCGATCCCAGCGTATGTAAAAGAAACCGTTTGTACCTTGCCTTTCATTTTTTCAGGAACCACAACATTTTGACGCTCCAAAACGATTGGCGTTGATATGGTAACTCCCGGTGCGCCATACTCACTTGTTACCCATGGTTTTTTTTCTAACAATAATTTGCTAGGGTTTCTCAGTACGGTGTCTTTAACTTCTGTGAATCCAGAGTGGATTACAAAGCCTGTGAAGGTGATTAAAATGACCCCAACAACGATTGCTGCAATTTGCTTAATTCTTTTCCGTTTTTGTTGTTTCGCTAGGGCCTCTCGATAAGCTAAATCTTGCAATAATTCTTCTTCGGTGGGTTCTGGAAGGCCTTCTTTTACATGATCAATTTCTAGCTCGACCGTGTTTTTATCGAGTTTTGCAAGTTGATAATCAGGTTTAGATTTGGCAAATTTCACCAAATCAGCACGTTTCAAAATCGTTTCAATATTTAGAATGGTCTCTTTGCTGAGCTTAATTTGATTGGCTGCTTTAAGAGTGTTTAGTCGGGTTATCAATTCGTCTGTGGTACTTTCTAACGACTGCTCGTACACCTTTTCATCAAGATATTGTCTCAAAATCAATGTCAAATCGGAATAATAGGTTTTAATTTCCTCATTTTCAAAATAGTGATCTTCATCTAATTTTTCAAGCGCTAGTTTGGCACGTTCATAAGGTGGAAGTGCCGCAATTTTTTCAGCTTCGGTCAACGGTTTTTTGCGCCAAAAAAACCAATATAATATACCACTTATAAGTAAGGAAATAATTAAAATGATGCCTAGAATATTCCAGATTCCAGAACGTTTTTTCTCAATCTGGATAAGCGGTTTTATGTCAAATAGCTTTTGTTTGGTGGTATCTACTACCACTGGATTCACTTGTACTTCTAATGAATCTGTAAAAAAGATCTTGTCCCCAATAATTATTTTTTGTTTTGGAATCGTATAAACTCCCGAATCAAATTGGGTCAGGCCGTAGGTTTTAGTGAGTTGATAATATCCCTCTTTTGTAGTGGTATCAATCGCGTAGCTATTGATCATTTCAAGTGGCTGAAACGTTTGTTCTTCAGAGAATACCACGAGCGCAGTGGTGTCTGCTTTTACTTGGATTTTATAAAACAATTCGGCCCCAATTTTAATAGCAGTCGAGTCGATACTAGAGGACACTTGTCCATAGCCCACAAGAGATAGGAGCATACAACAAACACTCAAAAGTATGTTTTGAGTGAGGAAGGATTTTATGCTGATATTTATCTTCATGTATTGTTTATCCACGTTGTTTAAAATAGCCTAATAGTTTTTTTACATAACTTTCATCCACTCTGCAATCCAGTGCGCCCGCGCCCGACTTTTTAAAACTATCGGAAAAATAATGAAGCTTGTTTTGGTAATTCGCTTGGTAGTTTTTACGCACGGTTTTTGAAGCGGTATTGACTAAAAACGAGGCACCCGTTTCTTGGTCTTCCATCTGTACCATTCCCAAATTTGGAATTTCAGCTTCGTATTTGTCATAAATGCGGATTCCAGTAATATCGTGTTTTCCTGAAGCAATTTTTAAATTGTGTTGGTATTCTTCCGTCATGAAATCAGAAAGCAAAAATACAATGGCTTTCTTTTTCATCACATTGGACAGAAACTTTAAGGCTTCCGCGATGTTTGTAAGTTTACTTTTAGGTTCAAATTCAATCAGTTCTCTAATGATTCTCAACACATGAGAACGCCCTTTTTTGGGAGGGATGTACAATTCAATTCCATCGGAAAATAAAATCAATCCAATTTTGTCGTTGTTTTGTGTGGCCGAAAACGCGAGAGTCGCAGCAATTTCAGTAACAATTTCATTTTTAAATTGCGCTTCGGTTCCAAATAATTTAGACCCAGACACATCAACCATTAACATCATGGTGAGCTCGCGCTCTTCTTCAAATACTTTTATGTGCGGTTCGTTGCAGCGTGCCGTAACATTCCAGTCAATGTTTCTTACATCGTCACCATACTGATAGGGTCTAACTTCTGAAAAAGTCATACCACGGCCTTTGAAAGTCGAGTGGTACTCTCCCCCAAACACATGGTCGGACAACCGCCGTGTTTTGATCTCTATTTTCCGAACTTTTTTAAGTAATTCCTTGGTATCCATTTGATAAGTGTACTGTTAGGTGTGTGTGATTTATAAATCTCACAAAAAGTCACTACGAATTAAGGCACCTCAATGACATTAACAATTTTACTAATAATATCCTCTGATGTTACATTTTCAGCTTCAGCTTCATATGTAATTCCTATACGGTGTCTCAATACGTCATATACAACAGCGCGCACGTCTTCGGGAATGACATAGCCACGTCGCTTGATAAATGCGTAACACTTTGCTGCAGTAGCAAGATTGATACTTCCCCTTGGAGACGCTCCAAAAGAAATTAACGGTTTGAGTTCTGCTAAGCGGTATTTTTCGGGATAACGAGTAGCAAAAACAATATCTAAAATATATTTTTCAATTTTTTCATCCATATAAACCTCTCTTACGGCGGCTTGTGCACTTAAAATCTGCTTGACGGTTACGACAGGCTTGATTTTTTCAAAGGCACCTTTTAGATTGGCACGAACAATTTGTTGTTCGTCTTCAATTTTTGGATAGTCAATGATTGTTTTTAGCATGAAACGATCCACTTGAGCTTCGGGAAGCGGGTAAGTTCCTTCTTGTTCTACAGGGTTTTGAGTTGCCATTACAAGGAAGGGTTTTTCTAAAACAAAAGTTTCGTCGCCAATAGTGACTTGTTTTTCTTGCATTGCTTCTAATAATGCGGACTGTACTTTAGCGGGCGCACGGTTGATTTCGTCAGCGAGCACAAAGTTGGCAAAAATCGGCCCTTTTTTTATGCTAAAATCATTGGCTTTGATGTTGTAAATCATGGTTCCAACAACATCAGCTGGCAAGAGGTCTGGAGTAAATTGTATCCTACTAAAAGTTCCAGCAACTGCTTGTGATAAGGTATTGATAGCAAGTGTTTTGGCGAGTCCAGGAACACCTTCCAAAAGAATATGACCCTGACCTAAAAGTCCTATAAGTAAACGCTCAACCATGTGTTTTTGTCCAACGATCACTTTTCCCATTTCCATGGCAAGCAAATCCACAAAAGCACTTTCTTCTTCAATTTTTTTATTTATTGACGCAATGTCAACCATTGTTTTATCTTCTTCCATTGTGATAATTTAAGTAATTCTTTTAGGGTGTTTTTTTTGGTTATGCAATTTGTTAAAATAATTTCGTTCTCCCTGTTAATAATTGGTTAAAAATTAAAGCGGTTTTATGGGATAATGAAAGATTGTTTGTTAATTTTAGACTTCAATCTATTGAAATGAATAACAGAAAATTTTCAAAAATTATTGTAGGGACTATGTCTTGGGGTGTTTGGGGTAAAAACTACCGTTTTTCTGAAATGCAACGCCTGATTGAAACGACCGTTGATTTGGGAATTAGCTCTTTTGACCATGCTGATATTTATGGCGGTTATACCACAGAATCGGCATTTGGAACGGCCTTTTCTAAAACTAAAATCTCGCGGGCAAATGTTCAATTTATTTCTAAATGTGGAATACAGCTGGTATCTCCAACTCGTCAGAATGAGCTCAAACATTACGATTGTTCGAAAGAGTATATCATTTCTTCTGCTGAGGCATCTCTTAAGCACTTACAAACAGAGTATCTAGACGTTCTTTTGATTCATAGACCCAGTCCATTGATGCACCCTCATGAAGTGATGCAGGCAGTTGAACAGTTAAAAAAGGAAGGTAAAATAAATCATTTTGGAGTGTCTAATTTCACTCCTTCACAAATTGAGCTTATTTCTACCGAAGTGGTTATTGATGTGAATCAAATTGAATTTTCTGCCGTGCACTGCGAAGCCTTGTTCGATGGACGTTTAGACAAGATGCTCACAGAAAACATAACCCCGATGGCTTGGGCGCCTTTAGGCAAGATTTTTAGTAAGGAAATGACTCCTCGAAAAAAACGTATTTTAGAACAACTAGAACTGTTGACCACCAAATATAATGCCAGCCCAGATCAGTTGTTATTGGCCTGGATTTTAGAGCACCCTTCAGGAATTCACCCTGTGATTGGCAGTACAAATTTAGAACGTATTAAAGCGGCTTCAGAGGCAGTATCCATACCTCTAACAACACAAGACTGGTTTAAAATACTGGAGGCAAGCCAAGGGCATGAAGTCCCCTAAAACAAAAAAAATGATTAATAAACGACTGCTTATCAAAAATCTACTTGCACATAATGACGAGAGTAGCTTTTATGATAAAAAGTTAAAAATTAATATTGGAAGCAAAGAAGGAAAAGCGAAGTTTCTAAAACATATTTGTGCATTATCTAATAGCAACCCAAACAACAATTCATACATTGTTATTGGAGTAGACGATCAGTACAGTCATATTGTTGGCGTTGATTTTTTTGATGACAGTAAAATTCAAAATTTGGTCAATGCTTATTTAAGCCATCCCCCTGTAATCCAATACGAAAACATTCCGTTTCCGCATCTAAACGATGATAAGGTGGTAGGGCTGGTCACAATCCGACCCAAAGACCCCCAAGAAATTACATCGCTTCGCAAAAATATTTGGAAGTACTATGGAGGCAATGTGTTTTTTAGAGAGGGCAGCATGAGCATGCCTAAGGTGTATGACATTGAATTGACGGATTCGAACTCTGAAATTGTGGCATCTATTGAGGCACATTCCCGAAACAATATAGAATATACTTTGGACGGGGTATTTGATTTTCTGGCGAAACGCAAGGATTACAATCCAACATATAAAGTGTTTAAAGAATATTTTGTGATGTGTTGGTCTGGGCAAAAAATGACGATTAAAAACCAAACCTTTTATTCGCGAGTGGATATTGAGTTGATTAACGAGCAGGTACGCTTGTTTTACTCAACTTTGGATGCGGTTGAAATTTCCTATGACAATGATTCTTTTAAAATTATTGAATATGTAAATCTTGGTCTAAACGGTCAAAACACGTATTTTAAACTAGAGGAAACCACCATTACTTTTGGAAACAATGCGATTTACAATATTGATTCCCAGCTACTTTTTAAACCGCCCCAATACGATAAAAAAATTCTGCACCATATTTTTAATGCGAACAATGCACTTATGGGTCGCCTGAAACAGGAAAAACCTCTTACAGCCAGAGAGCTCAAAGATTTGAAAAATGTTCCTGCAACCTATCTTATTTGTTATTTTAACGGATTTGAAGAAGCCTTAACACAGCTTCAGGCCGCAAAGCCATTATTTTATAAACACAGCGATGAAGTTTATGGGCTCTATAAAGAAAGTATGCGGATTTTAAGAAAAGCGAAGTATAGTTAGGTGGGCAGAAATTGCATTTGAAGATTGGATCATCGAGTCTTCTATTTTTTTAATACCAGCCTTTATAATACGCAGCGTTAAGCTGCTTACAAATCAAACTTAATCCCTTGCGCCAAAGGCAATTCATCCGAATAATTAATGGTATTCGTTTGACGTCGCATATACACTTTCCATGCATCCGAGCCCGACTCGCGTCCGCCACCTGTTTCTTTTTCACCACCAAAAGCACCGCCAATTTCAGCTCCAGAAGTTCCAATATTTACATTGGCAATTCCACAGTCAGAACCGGCATAAGACAAGAACTTTTCAGCCTCTTTTAGCTCGTTGGTCATAATCGCAGAAGACAAGCCTTGCGCCACACCATTTTGTTTTTCGATGGCGTTTTCTACGCCTCCAGAGTATTTCATTAAATATAAAATAGGTGCAAAGGTTTCATGTTGTACAATCTCGTAATGGTTCTCAGCTTCAATAATGGCAGGTTTTACATAACAGCCACTTTCATAGCCTTCACCTTCTAAAACACCGCCATCAACCAAAACCGTACCACCTTCAGCTTTTGCTTTTTCAATCGCCGCTAAATAGGTGTTTACAGAATCATGATCGATCAAAGGCCCAATATGGTTTTTTTCATCCAAAGGATTTCCAATGGTCAATTGTCCATAAGCGCCTACAATTGCATCTCTTACTTTATCGTATACAGACTCGTGAATAATGAGTCGGCGTGTAGAAGTACAACGTTGGCCGCAAGTTCCTACCGCACCAAAAATAGCACCAGGCACTACCACTTTTAAATCGGCAGTAGGTGTGATAATAATGGCATTGTTCCCTCCCAATTCTAAAAGAGATTTCCCAAAACGTTGGGCAACGGTTGCCCCTACAATTCTTCCCATTCTAGTAGAACCGGTCGCAGAGACTAAAGGCACTCTTGTGTCCGTCGTCATCATTTCTCCAACGGTATAATCGCCATTGATGATTGAGGAAATTCCTTCCGGTAAGTTATTTTCTTTTAAAATCTTGGCAATAATATTTTGGCAAGCAATAGAGCATAAAGGGGCTTTTTCAGACCCTTTCCACACACATACATCGCCACAGATCCATGCCAAAGCAGTATTCCAAGCCCAAACAGCCACGGGAAAATTAAAGGCAGAAATAATACCCACGACGCCAATCGGGTGCCATTGCTCTCGCATCACATGACCAGGACGTTCCGAAGGAATGGTTTGCCCATTTAATTGTCGTGACAAACCCACCGCAAAATCACAGATGTCAATCATTTCTTGAACCTCTCCATAGCCTTCTTGCAGGGATTTCCCCATTTCATAAGACACTAATTTTCCGAGGGGTTCTTTTAAATCTCTAAGTTTATTTCCAAACTGACGTACAATTTCGCCACGTTGAGGAGCAGGCATTGCTCGCCACTCAGGAAACGCTGCTGTAGCTGCTGCCATTACCGCCTCATAATCTTCTTTAGAAGTGCAAATGACACTCCCAATTTTCTTACCATCTACAGGTGAAAAACTGTCGATACTAGGTCCGTTAGCAAAACTTTTTGACCCCGTTGATGTTCCTAAATTTATGTCTTTTACTCCAAGAGCGTCCAGTGCTTCTTGGATTTTAAAATTAGTTGAGATTGTATTCATGTGTATTGTTTTAAAGTCGTTTCAAGTTGCGAATATAATAATTTTACACCCACTTTAATGATAATTTCTCAATCATTTCCAGTCGCAAACAGGCGAGTTGCTGAGGTTGGAATTATAATATTTTGCAGTTCCTGTCACTTCTTCTCCGAGCCATTCGGGTTTAGAAAACATCTCGTCTTCTGAGCCAAGCTCAACTTCAGCCATTACCAATCCTTTATTATCTCCCATAAACTCGTCCACTTCAAATAAGTGAGTTCCTACGGCCACTTCGTACCGAGTTTTGCTAATAATGGTTTTTTCACAAAGTTTTAGAAGTGCTTCCGCATCTGTTTTGGAGATTTCTTTTTCCCACTCAAACCTACTGAGCCCACTTTTGTTGCTTTTTCCTTTCACGGTAATAAAACCTGCTTTGTCAGTAAGTCGAATCCTTACAGAGCGTTCAGGGTCAGAATTTAGATAGCCTTGAGTCATCGTGATTACTGAGGAAGCTTCTTCACGATAGGCGTCAGAGTTTACCAAAAATTTGCGTTCGATTTCAATCATAAGAAAATAGATAATCATTAGAAACCCTAAATTTACAGCAAGTCAAACGATTTATCTATACCAAAATGCAAACAACTTGTTTAGGATGTGACTTATTAGAAGTGTGAATCGCTAGAAAATATGGAACGATTTCTGGAGTTTCTTAAGATTTCACCCTGATAAGAGAGGCAATATATAGATATTCGTAAAAATCACAGCATCATAGACGAGTATTGGCAATGCTTTAGTAATTTTGAATGCACAAAAATGTATTTAATTAATGTCTACACAGCCAAAAATTACCAGGTTCAATCAAAATGTATTATCAAAATATCAAATATACAACAGTATATTCATGACCCTACCGTTTGATTCTATCACTAAAACGGGTGCGTTATTACCCCTTTTTTTTGAGACTTGTCAAAAAGGATTTGCCAATAATGAAGATCCAACAGCTATTGTGAATTCATTTTTCAAGAAATACCAAGCCAGACGCTCTCCAAAGAGTCAGATTAATTTATTATTTCGTTTTATTCAGTACATCGAGCGTCAAGTGGTTTTATTTGACGCTATTGAAGATGCAGCCTTTCCTATTGTAAACAATATGGATGGGATCGGAACTTTGAGAAGTTTAAAGGAAAAAGCGACCGCTGAAAATAAATTAGAAATACTTCAAAAATACCTGGAAGAATTTAAAGTGCGCATTGTGCTCACGGCGCATCCAACACAATTTTACCCTGGTTCTGTATTAGGGATTATTACTGATTTGACAGAAGCCATTCGTGAAAATGATTTGTTTCGCATCAATGAGCTGTTAGCCCAGCTCGGAAAGACACCGTTCTTTAAACAAAACAAGCCCACTCCTTATGATGAGGCAGTGAGTTTGATATGGTATTTAGAGCATGTGTTTTATAAATCTTTTGGGACGGTCTATGATTATATCCAACAGAACATCTTTGACGGAAAGCATATCGAAAATGATATTATCAATATTGGCTTTTGGCCTGGAGGTGATAGAGACGGGAACCCGTTTGTTACACCAGAAATTACCCTTAAAGTAGCAGCAAGGCTTCGTGAAACGATCATAAAAAATTATTACCGCGACCTTCGAATGCTTAAAAGAAAATTGTCTTTTGCCGAAGTTGAAGATCGTGTGGCCTCTTTAGAATCAGAGCTTTATAAAATTATTACAAATAAAAAATCGAGTTTAACCCTCGAACACTTAACGGCAGAGCTGAAAGATATTAAAGAGGTTATTATTGAAAAACATCAGTCACTTTATGTTTCTGAAGTAAACAGTCTTTTAAACAAAATTCATTTGTTTGGATTTCATTTTTCAACCTTAGACATTCGTCAAGACAGTCGAGAACACGCTAAAGTGTTAAATGACATGGTAGATGTATTGATAGAAAGTGGGAGTGACGTATTTCCTGCAAACTACCACAGTTTAGCTGAAGTCGATCAAATTGAAATACTTTCAAAAATAAAAGGCTCTCTTGATTTGTCGTTGATATCGGACAAAAACACTTTGAAGGCTCTCAAAACAATGGATGCCATTAAAACGATTCAGCATACAAATGGAGAGAAAGCAGCGAACCGCTACATTATAAGTAACAATCAAACAACGCTAAATGTTATGCAGTTATATGCCATGCTTAAGCTGGTTGCATTTCAGGAAGCTTTAACGGTTGATATTGCTCCTCTTTTTGAGACAATAACAGATTTAGAAAACGCACCTTCTGTAATGGAAGACCTGTATTCGAACCCAAATTACATGGCCCATCTAAAAGCCCGTGGCAACAGACAAACCATAATGCTTGGGTTTAGTGACGGCACAAAAGATGGAGGATACCTAATGGCTAATTGGGCTATTTATAAAGCAAAAGAATTGCTCACTGCGATGTCTAGAAAATACGACATTACTGTGATTTTCTTTGATGGCCGTGGCGGACCACCGGCTAGAGGTGGCGGAAAAACACATAATTTTTATGCTTCATTAGGTCCTACAATTGAGGACAAAGAGGTACAGCTCACCATTCAAGGACAAACCATCAGCTCAAATTTTGGAACCCTAGACTCTTCACAATACAACCTAGAACAATTGATCAGTTCAGGAATCCATAACAGTCTTAGTGACAAAGACCTCAGAATGACTCCAGAAAATAGAGAGGTCATGGCACAATTGTCTAAATTGAGTTATGAAGCCTATGTAGATTTCAAAGCACATCCTAAGTTCATTTCGTACTTAGAGCACATGAGTACTTTGAAGTTTTATGCAAAAACCAATATTGGCAGTCGCCCTTCCAAACGAGGTAAGGCTGATGGCTTGGTGTTTGAGGATTTACGGGCCATTCCATTTGTAGGGTCTTGGAGTCAGTTAAAACAAAACGTCCCAGGGTTTTTTGGAGTGGGTACAGCCCTTAAATATTACGAAGATATAGGCGAGTTTGAAAAAGCACAACAGTTATTTCAAACTTCAGATTTTTTCAAAACACTGATTGAAAACAGTATGATGTCCTTATCTAAATCGTTCTTTGATTTGACAAAATACATGTCTGAAGATCCAGAGTATGGAGAATTTTGGAATGTTATTTATAGCGAATATACTACCACAAAACGACTGCTATTAAAACTAACGGGTTATGATGAATTAATGCAAGAAGAGCCAGCCGGGAAAGCATCTATCTCCGTGAGAGAATCGATTGTGCTGCCCTTATTAACAATTCAACAATACGCTTTAAAGAAGATACAGGAACTAGAAAAAGAACGCCCTAGAGATGAGGCTCAAATACAAACGTATGAAAAAATTGTCATGCGCTCATTATTTGGGAATATCAATGCAAGTCGAAACTCCGCATAAAGTTAAAAGTTACACTCAATAAAAAAGCCTCTAAAAATATTTTAGAGGCTTTTTTGATCACTAATTTAAAATAAACGGTTAATGCTCATTTAACCTGAAATCGGGGTAAGCGTCCATTTTATGTTCGTGTGCATCGAGACCTTCTAGTTCTTCTCTTTCAGAGACTCTGATGCCTATAGTTTTCTTTAATGTATATATAATAATAAAAGAGGTTGAGATACAAAACACAGCGTAACATAACACTCCTACAAGTTGAATTAAAAACTGATCAAAGCCAGCTTTGGCTCCAAAAAGTCCAACCGCCAAAGTTCCCCAGGCCCCACAAACAAGGTGTACCGCTATGGCACCCACAGGGTCATCTAACTTAATTTTATCTACCAAGCTCACGGTAAACACTATAAGTCCTCCGGCAATGGCTCCAATAAGTATCGCATCTCCAGGACTCATCTGGTCGGCACCAGCTGTAACACCTACAAGACCTCCTAAAACTCCATTCAGAAACATTGTTAAATCTAAATTTTTGTACAAAAGTGTTGACGTAATCATTGCAATGACCCCACCAGCAGCTGCAGCCAAACAGGTTGTAACTAACGTTAGGGAAGTTGCTTCTGGGTTGGCAGAAAGTACAGACCCCCCATTAAACCCAAACCATCCTAGCCAAAGTATAAGAACCCCAGCAGTTGCTAACGGAATACTATGCCCTGGAATTGCTTGAGGTTTTCCGTTGTTAAATTTCCCAATTCGAGACCCTAGAAGGTATACGGCCACTAAAGCTGCCCATCCACCCACAGAGTGTACCAGTGTAGAGCCTGCAAAATCATAAAACCCTTCGGCGTTTCCAATAGATAGTGAAGATAAAAACCCACCACCCCATTGCCAAGACCCAGCAATTGGATATACGAATCCTACATAAAAAACAGTGAAGATCATAAAAGCTCCAATTTTCATGCGCTCTGCAACCGCACCCGAAACAATAGTTGCGGCAGTCGCGGCAAACATTCCTTGGAATAAGAAATCGGTCCAATAGGTGTAACCCTCGTTATATGCTAAGTCCAAAGAGCCATTCGCCAAAGGCGCGTCCAGCCCAAAACCAGCAAACCCAAGAACTCCATTAAAATCGCCTGGATACATTAAGTTAAATCCGACTATGTAATAGAGTAAAAGCCCGACAGTGATAATAAAGATGTTTTTAAATAAAATATTAATTGTGTTTTTTTGACGCGTGAGTCCGATTTCGAGAAATGCAAACCCTGTGTGCATAAAAAATACGAGTGCCGTACAGATCATCATCCATACGTTATTGATTGTAAGTAATTCCATTGGTGTTATTTTAATGTGTTTCCGCCTTTTTCGCCGGTTCTAATTCTATATACTTCATCGACCTTTGATACAAAGATTTTACCATCACCAACCTCACCTGTTGATGCGGCTGCCAGAATGGCTTTGATGGTCACTTCCTCAAAATCATCGTTTACCACAATAGATAGGTAGCGTCTTTGAATATCACTCGTGCTGTAAGAAACACCTCTGTAAACATGACCTTCTTTTTCATTACCTAGGCCTGTGACGTCCCAGTACGAAAAGAAGTTAACACCGACTTCATGCAGTGCTTTTTTGACAACAGAAAACTTAGATTTTCTGATGATTGCTTCTACTTTTTTCATTGAATTAACTTTTAGTTTGTTTTCAAAAGTAAATAAAAAACAAAGACCCCCTAAAAAATAGAGGGGTGTGATAGATATTTTTGTGATATTAATAAAATTACCCCGCTTATAATAAAGGTATGCTAAGTATTTTGTGTTAAATAATCAAAAATAAAAACCCCAGAAGCATACTGCCCCTAGGGTTTTTAACACAAACTAAAAATCACAAACTTATTTTTAATTTTATGAGAGCAAATAAATGCTCAATATGAACTTGAAATTAGTCTTGACCTCTTTCTCTTTTTCCTGGATATGCAATAGATCCGTGTTCAGATATGTCAAGTCCAGCAACTTCTTCTTGTTCTGTAACTCTTAATCCAACAGTTTTCTTAAGGATTCCAAATACGACAAAGGAAAGGACAACTGCCCAAACAGCGTAAGCAACACCCCCGGTCAATTGTGCAATAAGTTGGTCAGCGCCTCCACCATTAAATAATCCAATTTTAGTATCGCCATCTATACCCCAAAGACCAATTACAATTGTTCCCCAGAATCCAACAACTCCGTGTACTGAAGCCGCGCCAATAGCATCGTCAATTTTAAGTTTCTTTTCGATAATTTCGATAGAGAAGACTACAATGACACCACCAATAAGACCCGCTAACACAGCGCCACCAGCGGTCATGTTACCACAACCTGCAGTAATACTTACCAAGCCAGCTAGAGCTCCGTTTAATGATTGTGCCAAGTGTGGCTTTCCGTACCAGATCCAAGTGGTGATCAGTGCACCTAATGCACCAGCAGCCGCAGCTAGGTTGGTGATTAATACGACTGTTGAAGCAGCAACCGCATCGTCTCCACCCCAAGCAAGTTGAGATCCACCATTAAATCCATACCATCCTAACCAAAGGATAAACACCCCTAAGGTTGCTAATATCTGGTTGTGACCTGGAATAGGCATTACTTTTCCGTTTACAAATTTTCCAATTCTAGGACCTACCATATAAGCAGCAACTAAAGCAGCAAAACCACCTACAGCATGCACGATTGACGATCCAGCAAAGTCAATAAAACCTAGCTCTGTCAACCATCCTGACCCTTGCCATTGCCAGCCCCCTGCAATTGGGTAGATGATAGCGGTCATGACGATTGAAAAGATAACGTACGTTGAGTATTTTGTTCTTCCAGCGATAGCTCCAGAAACAATTGTTGCAGCCGTTGCGGCAAACATTGTTTGGAAGAATAAATCAGCCCCTTCACCTTGCATGATGCCACTCCAGAAAAACCATCCGTTTGTGGTGTCACCATACATTAAAGAGTATCCTACAAACCAGTAGGTAAGAGATCCTACAGCAATATCAAGCAAGTTTTTCATTGCGATATTCACTGCATTTTTGGACCGTGTCATTCCAGATTCTACTAAAGTAAAGCCTGCTTGCATAAAGAATACTAAGATACCAGATAATAGCATCCACAACATTCCCATGTCGTCCTTGATCGCTCCAGCAAGACTCTCAACCGCAGCGGCATCCTGTATTACTAGAGGTAAGTTGTTAATTAAATGTGACATAAATTATATATTTGGTTGGTTAATATTGTTACGCGTACTAGAAAGAATAAACGGCAGCAATCGTAAGCGCTGTTACATTTTTTTCAGTATCTAGTCCGAATCCTTCAATTCGGTAATCATCAGAACTGTCATAACGTAATTCTGTGATTAGTTTTAAGTTGTCATCTAATTGTGCGCTTCCAGTAAGAGTCAAGGCTAAAACATCTTCACTGTCATCCGCAGAAGTATAAGAGAAAAATTCAGGACGTAACCCTAAGGCAAACGTTTCAGAGAACGTGTTTTCTAGGTACAAAGCAGCGCCTTGGTATCCAGCCTCTTCATCGTCAGAGTATGCATAAGCAGCATTGATTCCTACGAAGAAAGAGTCAGATAAATCAAATCCACCTGTATAATCTACAAAAACAGCATCTGTTGCGGATGTTTCAGTTACGGCTCCATAAATGAAGTTTAGGTATTGTCCTTTATAACCTACTTGAGCACCAAATTGAGTTGCACCGCTTTCGCTTGCATCAGCACTAGAAATGCCATGTGCATTCGTTACCGCCAATAAGAAAGACAAGTCTTCAGAAGCAGCGTAGTCTAACTTCACACCTGTGTGAGAAAAAGGACCTGCGTTAAATAAATAAGACACCGAATAGTTAAAGTTAGCTGCAGGAGAAATTACTTCATATCCTAAGAAGGTATTGAACTGTCCAGCAGTAATTGTAACGGATTCACTTACGTTATAGTAAGCATACAATTGGTTAATAGCACCTGCCATGTTTGCGTCGTCAGCTCTTGGGCCAAATGCAAGATCGGCTACAACACCAGACTTAGCGCCGTCGTAAGAAAATACGGTGTTAGCCATTCCTAAACCAAAGCCATTTGCTTTTTCTGGGTTTGCAATTAATAGACCAGGCGTTCCTGTTCCGTCTACTGTGTTGGTTGTTCCGTATACATCAACTGTACCAGACACTGACAATGTTGGAGTTTCATCTTGTGCGTTCAAAGACAAAGCTCCGATTAAAGCAACAATGCTTAAGGTAATTTTTTTCATAATTGTTAATTTTAGTAGTTAATATTTTTAGTTAACGGCTCAAAACTATAAATAATTAACATACACCCCTAAAAAAATAGGGGTATTAATTATGTTTTTATGTAATAATTATTTTATACCACTTAATTTTTGGGGTATTGTAATTATTTTTGCATTATTTTTAATATTTGACCAGTGCTTTGTTTTTACAGAACGACTTTTTGATGTTTAGGACGTTTGTTTGCTAACCACCAATTTGACTGTTGAATATTCGATAGTCTAATATGCCTTTCATTGTTCAAAATGCATTTATAGGTATTCTAAATTGGAATTTCGAAAAAGTGAATTGGCTTTTTTTTAAATAGACTTTTACCAGTTACCTTTAAAGCTTGTTAAGGTTAAATCAGAAATAATTTTAAGTATGTTAGAAAAGCAAGGACTTTATTTACCCGAATTTGAGCACGATAATTGTGGCGCAGGATTTATATGTAGTTTAACAGGGAAACGATCCAATGACATTATTCATAAAGCATTAGAAATTTTAGTAAAACTAGAACATAGAGGTGCGGTGAGTTCGGATGGTGTAACGGGCGATGGTGCTGGAATTCTTATCGATATTCCACACAAATTTTTCAAAACATTTTGTGATTTTGAATTGCCAGATGCTGGACAGTATGCGGTTAGTAATGTGTTTTTACCTCGAAAAGACAATCAAAGAGCCTATTGTGTTGAAGTGTTTGAAACTGAAATTAAAAAGCAAGGATTGCATATTTTAGGCTGGAGAGAAGTTCCTGTCAACAGTGCTGTTTTAGGAGAGATTGCCAAAACAACCGAGCCCTTTGTTATGCAGGTCTTTGTAGGAAAATCAGATCCGGAACAATCTGAGTTTGATTTTAATTTAAAATTATTTGCTGCACGAAAAATATCTGAACATACTATATATGACTCAAAACTATCAGAGTCCAAATTCTTTTACCTTCCAAGTCTTTCAACCAAAATAATTATTTTTAAAGGTTTATTGAAACCAGAACATATAAATGAATATTATCTAGACCTTTTTAATTCAGATCTAGACACCCGTTTGGCTTTGGTACACCAGCGTTTTTCAACCAACACCTTCCCAACTTGGGATTTGGCTCAGCCTTTTAGATACATATGTCATAACGGAGAAATCAATACCCTTAGAGGAAATGTGTCTCGTATGTTTTCTAGAGAAGAAATCATAAAAAGTGATGCCTTTGGAGATGATATCAAAAAAATAATTCCAACAATTCTAAAAGGAAAATCCGATTCGGCAACTTTGGATATGGTGGTTGAATTATTATTAATGACAGGTCGATCGTTACCTGAAGTGATGATGATGTTAGTTCCAGAAGCATGGGAAAAAAACCCAGATATGTCTGATTCCAAAAAGGCATTTTACGAATACAATTCTTGCTTAATGGAACCATGGGATGGCCCTGCATCCATCCCTTTTACAGATGGAAATTTTATTGGAGCTGTTTTAGACCGAAATGGACTGAGACCGTCCCGATATACCGTCACTAAAAATGGAAACGTCATCATGTCTTCTGAAACAGGAGTAGTGGATATTGAGCCAGAAGAAGTAGAATTTCATGGACGCTTGGAACCAGGAAAAATGTTCCTTGTTGATATGAATGAAGGACGCATCGTAAACGATGAAGAAATAAAAGAAAAAATAGCGGCGAAACAACCCTATAGAAAATGGTTGAACGAAAACTTAGTCCACTTAAAAGATATTTCTGCCAAAAAAGGACCTATTAAATATGACGAGGTAGATTTAAAGAAACGTGAAGTTGCCTTTGGATACACAAAAGAAGACATAAATACCATTATCCGTCCTATGGCCCAATTAGGGAAAGAGCCGATTGGCTCCATGGGAAGTGATACTCCTATTGCTATTTTATCCGAACGGCCTCAATTAATTTACAGTTATTTTAAGCAAATATTTGCGCAAGTAACCAACCCTCCTTTGGATGGGATTAGAGAAGAATTAATCACAGATATTAGTTTAACACTTGGAAGTGATACCAATATTTTTGATTGTAACTCCGAAGCATGTAAAAAGCTAAAAATTCAAAATCCTGTTATTTCAAAGCACGATTTAGATAAAATTAGAAACTATGATACTAACCCTAATTTTAAAGTAGAGTCAATTTCTATGCTCTATGAGGTAAATCGCGGGTTAAACGAATTAGAAAGCGCCCTCGAAGCCTTAGTTAATAAAGCATCTAAAGCAATAGATAAAGGGGCTAATATTATTATTTTATCCGATCGATTTGTAGATGAAAACCACGCACCAATCCCAGCGCTTTTAGCTTGTTCATATGTGAATCATGCGCTGCATAAACTCAACAAACGATCGCAGACTAGTTTGATAATCGAGTCTGCAGAACCAAGAGAAGTACATCATTTTGCACTCTTATTTGGTTTTGGAGCAAGCGCAGTGAATCCTTACATTGTCAATGAGATTGTAGAGAAACAAATTAAAGACTCAGACATTTCAGATTTAGAATATCTTACCGCTATCAAGAATTACAACAAAGCTATAGGAAAAGGCATCTTGAAAGTGATGAATAAAATCGGAATTTCTACACTAAACTCTTACCGAGGGTCTCAATTATTTGAGTGTGTAGGAATTAACACAAACACCGTTGAAAAATACTTTCCAAACACGCCCACTCGAATTCAAGGAATTGGTTTGATAGAAATTGAAAAAGAAATTGTTAAACGTCATAAAAAAGCTTTCAATCCAAATATTGAATCGGATATTGAAATAGGTGGGGAATACAGATGGCGTCGTGGACAGGAAAAACACATGTTTAATCCATTAACGGTCGCAAAACTTCAAGAATCTGTTCGCACCAACAAAGCCTCTACTTTTAAAGAATACTCAGAGCTAGTTGATGATCAGTCCAAGCGATTAATGACCATAAGAGGCTTGTTTGAATTTGACCAATTTGACCCGATTTCTATTGATGAGGTGGAACCTTGGACCGAAATTGTAAAACGATTCAAAACAGGTGCCATGTCTTATGGGTCTATCAGCAAAGAAGCCCATGAAAACCTAGCCGTTGCTATGAACAGAATTGGTGGAAAAAGTAATTCTGGTGAAGGTGGAGAAGATGAAGAGCGTTTTTATAAAAACGCTCAAGGAGATTGGAGAAATTCAGCAATTAAACAGGTCGCATCCGGACGATTTGGAGTTACCTCCAACTACCTAACGAGCGCCAATGAAATTCAAATAAAAATAGCACAAGGCGCAAAACCTGGCGAAGGAGGGCAATTACCGGGACCAAAAGTAAACCGTGAAATTGCAAAAACAAGAAATTCAACTCCTTATGTTGGTTTAATTTCACCACCACCACACCACGATATTTATTCGATTGAAGATTTATCACAACTCATATATGATGTTAAATCAGCCAACAGAGCTGCGAGAGTCAATGTTAAATTGGTGTCAGAAATAGGTGTCGGAACCGTGGCAGCCGGAGTAGCAAAAGCCAAAGCAGACGTTGTGTTGATCTCTGGTTTTGATGGCGGTACAGGAGCGTCACCATTAACCTCTTTAAAACATGCAGGACTTCCCTGGGAATTAGGAATTGCCGAAGCACAACAAACACTGGTGATGAATAATTTGAGAAATCGAATTGTTTTGGAATGTGATGGTCAGTTAAAAACTGGACGTGACGTTGCGATTGCATGTCTATTAGGAGCAGAAGAGTTTGGTTTTGCTACCGCTCCTTTAGTCGCTTCAGGATGTATTATGATGCGTGTATGTCATTTGAATACATGCCCCGTTGGTATTGCAACTCAAAACCCAGAGCTGCGCAAAAAATTCAAAGGCAAGCCAGAACATGTGGTGAATTATATGTATTTTGTCGCACAAGAATTGCGTGAAATCATGGCGCAATTAGGCTTTAAAACTGTGGATGAAATGGTAGGCCAGGTTCAAAAACTGAATCGAAATAAAGCCATTGAACATTATAAAGCTTCTGGAATTGATTTAACACCAATTCTTCATAAAGTAGAAGTTGCAGAAGGCGTTAAATTATACAATACTGAGGAGCAAGATCACAACCTCGATGTCCATTTAGATTTCAAAATCATTAAGCAAGCACATCAAGGAATTTTTAGAAGACAACGCACATATTTGAAGCTTCCAATTACCAACATAGATAGAGCTGTTGGTGCAATTTTAAGCAACGAAATCTCTAAAATTTATGGAGCAGATGGCTTACCACAAGACACCATAAATATAGATTTTAATGGTTCTGCAGGACAAAGTTTTGGAGCCTTTACGACTAAAGGTGTGACTATGACAGTTCATGGCAACACAAACGATTATCTCGGAAAAGGATTATCAGGTGCAAAACTCATCATCAAAGTTCCGGAAACAAGCACTATTGTTCCTGAAGATAATATCATTACAGGAAATGTAACGCTTTATGGCGCGACCTCAGGAGAAGTTTATATTAACGGAAAAGCTGGCGAACGTTTTTGTGTTCGTAACTCAGGAGCCAAGGCTGTTGTAGAAGGCATTGGTGACCACGGCTGTGAGTACATGACAGGGGGTATTGCGGTGATTCTAGGAAGTGTAGGAAGAAACTTTGGAGCGGGAATGAGCGGTGGAGTTGCCTATATATTTGATACTGATAACACATTCACCAACAACTGTAATGCGGAAGACCTAAACATCGATCCTGTGGAACTTCAGGAAGATGTGAATCAATTGCGAACATTAATCGAAAATCATTTTGTGGCAACGTCAAGTCCAGTAGCAAAACGCATTTTAGAAAACTGGGAGGCCACACTTCCTAAATTTAAGAAAGTACTACCGGAAGAATACAGACAGGCATTATTAAGGTTAGAAAAAGAACAACTAGAAACAGTTTAAGATGGGAAAGATCACAGGATTTTTAGAGTTTGAGCGTCAGGATGAAACCTATGAAGCGCCAAAAGAAAGAATAAAAAACTATAAGGAATTTACAATTCCATTAGAAGAGTCTAAATTAAAGGATCAAGGAGCGCGCTGTATGGATTGCGGAATTCCGTTTTGTCATAGCGGCTGTCCTTTAGGAAATTTAATTCCAGACTTTAACGATAAAGTTTATAAAGGGAAATGGAAAGAAGCGGCAGAAATTTTGCATTCCACCAATAATTTTCCAGAATTTACAGGTAGGCTATGTCCTGCACCCTGTGAAGAAGCTTGTGTTTTAGGGATCAACGAAGACCCTGTAAGTATTGAGAACATAGAAAAAAACATTGTAGAAACTGCTTTTACAGGAGGCTGGATTACAGCAAAACCACCAAAAGTAAGAACCGATAAAACAGTAGCTGTTATTGGGTCTGGTCCAGCAGGATTGGCTGCAGCACAACAGTTAAATAGAGCCGGTCATACTGTTACTGTATTTGAAAGAGATAGTAAAGTCGGTGGACTCTTGCGATATGGAATTCCGGATTTTAAAATGGAGAAAAATGTAATCGACCGTCGAATTCATGTTTTGGAAGATGAAGGTATCGTATTTAAAACCAACGCCCATGTTGGAAAAAACATAGACGCAAACCAAATAAAATCCGATTTTGACGCCGTAGTGATGTGTGGAGGAGCTACCGTTAAAAGAAACATTCCAATTCCAGGAGCTGAACTAAAAGGGGTGCACCAAGCGATGGAGTTTTTAAAACTAAACAACCAATATGTAGATGGGTTGTTAGATTTTAATGACATTCTCTCTGCCAAGGATAAAAAAGTGATAGTCATTGGAGGCGGAGATACTGGCTCAGATTGTATAGGAACTTCTAACCGTCATGGCGCAACATCGGTCACAAATTTCGAAATTTTATCGAAACCAACCGAAGGACGACCAGCTAATCAACCGTGGCCCTATTGGCCGATGAAGTTGAAGACCACCTCTTCTCATCAAGAAGGAGTTGAGCGATTTTTTAGCATTTCCACCAAAGAATTTATTGGAGATGATAAAGGAAACTTAAAAGCATTAAAAACGGTTGAGGTTGAATGGATTTTTAAGCAGGGTGAACGCCCACAATTAAAAGAAGTTCCAAACTCCGAAAAACTATGGGACTGTGATTTAGTGTTGTTGGCGTTAGGGTTTACAGGAGCCGAAAAAACATTAGCAGATCAATTTGGTTTAGAAATGGATTTTAGAACGAATATCAAAGCAACCACAAAAGACTATGTAACCAATGTCCCTGGTATATTTGCAGCAGGGGACATGCGACGTGGACAATCTTTAATTGTGTGGGCTATCTCCGAAGGAAGACAGGCAGCACACCATGTAGACACCTATTTAATGGGCAGTTCTGCATTGCCGTTAAAAGACGACAGTGATTTACCACGAGTTTAATATTATTTTTGCGCACTGAACATCATACAATATAAGGGGTAATAACCTAAAATACAATGAATTAACACCAACTCTAAACAGTTGGGTTTAGATCATTTAAAGAGATATTCCTCACGCTAAATATGTAAAAATATAATTTCGATACTTCTAAGGTATAAATCTATAATGAAACAATTAAATAAATACAGTCGAGCGGTTACTCAAGACCCAACGCAACCAGCAGCACAAGCAATGCTTCATGCCATAGGGCTTACCAAAGCGGATTTCGAAAAACCTTTGGTAGGAATTGCCAGCACAGGATATGAAGGCAACCCATGTAATATGCATCTTAACGACTTGGCTAAGCTGGTAAAAAAAGGCACTTTAAACAAAGAAGTTGTAGGCCTTATTTTTAATACAATTGGTGTGAGTGATGGGATTTCAATGGGAACCCCAGGAATGCGTTTTTCTTTGCCTTCTCGGGATATCATTGCAGATTCTATGGAAACTGTTGTTCAAGCCATGAGTTATGATGGTTTGATTACAGTTGTAGGTTGTGATAAAAATATGCCAGGAGCCTTAATGGCAATGATACGGATAGATAAACCGGCTATTTTGGTTTATGGTGGTACGATTGATTCGGGATGCCATAATGGAAAAAAATTGGATGTTGTTTCGGCATTTGAAGCTTGGGGAAGTAAAGTAGCAGGTACAATGTCTGAATCTGAATTCGACCAAATTGTAGAAAAAGCTTGTCCAGGAGCTGGAGCTTGTGGTGGAATGTACACCGCTAATACCATGGCGTCAGCCATTGAGGCCTTAGGAATGACCTTGCCCTTTAACTCTTCTAATCCAGCAACGGGTGATGAAAAAAAGGACGAAGCAGTCAAAGCAGGAGAAGCCATGCGCATTCTGCTAGAAAAAGATATAAAGCCATCTGATGTTATCACAAAAAAATCCCTTGAAAACGCCATCCGACTTGTAACCATACTTGGAGGCTCTACCAATGCAGTCCTTCATTTTTTGGCGATTGCGAGAGCTGCTCAAATAAAATTCACCCTTGAAGATTTTCAAAGAATTAGCGATAGCACACCATTTTTGGCCGACTTAAAACCTAGTGGAAAATACTTAATGGAAGACGTACACCATGTTGGGGGAATTCCAGCGGTGATGAAATACTTGTTAAATAAAGGACTCCTTCACGGAGATTGTTTGACTGTGACAGGAAAAACAATTGCTGAAAACTTAGCTGAAGTCAAAGACTTAACAGAAGGTCAAGATGTAATTAAAACAATCGAAAAACCCATTAAAACTTCTGGACACTTACGAATGCTTTATGGAAATTTAGCTTCTGAAGGAAGTGTCGCAAAAATCACAGGAAAAGAAGGGTTGAAATTTAGAGGTCCGGCAAAAGTGTTTGAAGGCGAATATGCTGCTAACGATGGAATCCGAGATGGTAAAGTTCATAAAGGAGATGTCGTAGTTATTAGATACGAAGGCCCTAAAGGCGGACCTGGAATGCCAGAAATGTTAAAGCCAACCGCTGCCATAATGGGCGCCGGTTTAGGAAAAGATGTTGCCTTAATTACTGATGGACGTTTTTCAGGAGGGACACACGGTTTTGTTGTGGGTCATATTACACCAGAAGCACAAGAAGGAGGTGCAATTGCTTTAGTGAACGACGGCGATATCATCACTATTGATGCTGAAACAAATTCAATACTTCTAGAAGTTTCTGATGAAGTACTAGAAGAGCGAAAAGCACAGTGGAATGCACCTGCCTTGAAAGTATCAAGAGGGGTGCTATATAAATATGCAAGAACGGTCTCATCGGCATCTGAAGGGTGTGTAACCGATGAATTTTAAATTATAATTATGGAAACACTAACCTCCAAACAAAAGGAATATTTAGAGCAACCGAAAGAACGTATTTCAGGGAGTGAAGCGATTGTAAGATGTTTATTAGCCGAAGGTGTTGAGGTCTTATACGGCTACCCTGGAGGGGCTATTATGCCAGTGTACGACGAACTCTATAAATATGAAGGTAAAATAAATCATGTTCTTACAAGACACGAACAATGTGCCGCTCATGCCGCCCAAGGTTATGCTCGCATTTCTGGAAAAGTAGGTGTAGCCATGGCCACTTCAGGCCCCGGAGCAACCAACTTAATAACAGGTATAGCCGACGCACAAATAGACTCCACACCTATTGTATGTATTACAGGACAAGTTCCTTCACATTTGTTAGGAAGTGATGCGTTTCAAGAAACGGATATTGTTGGAATTTCTACACCCGTCACAAAGTGGAATCACCAAATTACGAAAGCGTCTCAAATCCCAGAAATTATTGCTCGCGCTTTTTATATAGCTAGAAGTGGACGCCCAGGACCAGTTCTTATCGATATCACAAAAGACGCTCAATTTGAGGAATTTGATTTCCAGTACAAAAAATGTACAGGTGTTCGCAGTTATAAACCTGTTCCTGAAATAGATGACAATTCGATTTCAGCAGCAGCAGCACTTATCAACTCCGCTAAAAAGCCAATGATCATTTGGGGTCAAGGGGTAATTTTGGGCAAGGCCGAGGAAGAACTCAAGGCGGTGATTGAAAAAACAGGCATCCCTTCTGCATGGACTATTTTGGGTGCTTCGGCGATTCCTACGGGACATCCACTGAACATTGGAATGGTTGGAATGCACGGAAACTATGCCCCCAATGTTCTTACAAATGAATGCGACGTATTAATTGCGATTGGGATGCGATTTGACGATCGTGTGACAGGAAAATTGGACGAGTATGCAACGCAAGCTAAAATCGTTCATTTTGAAATAGATCCTTCAGAAATTGATAAAAATGTCAAAACAGACGTGGCTGTTTTGGGAGATGCTAAAACAAGTTTAACAAAATTGTTGAGTTTATTAACCACGAATTCACATCCAAAATGGCTTCAAAAATTCAGGGACCTTTATACCGTTGAGTACGATAAAGTCATCAAAAATGATCTACATCCAATTTCTGAAGGCCTTACTATGGGCGAGGTGCTTAAGGAAATAAACAATCAAACTATGGGCGAGGCAGCCATTGTAACAGATGTCGGCCAACACCAAATGATTGCCTGTCGATATGCTGATTTTAATGTTAGTAAAAGCAACATAACTTCTGGAGGACTTGGAACGATGGGTTTTGCATTACCTGCAGCAATTGGTGCTAAGATGGCAGCTCCAGATCGTGAAGTTGTTGCTATTATTGGAGATGGAGGATATCAAATGACCATCCAAGAACTAGGCACTATTTTTCAAAACAAGGTGCCAGTAAAAATTGTTGTCTTAAACAATGAATTTCTAGGAATGGTACGCCAGTGGCAACAACTATTTTTTGACAAGCGTTATGCCTCAACCGAAATGGTAAATCCAAACTTTGTAGCTATTGCAAAAGGCTATTATATAGAAGCTCAAAAAGTAAGCAAACGAGAAGATCTAGCATCGGCAGTAAAAGAAATGATTGCCAGTGACGAGCCTTATTTCTTAGAAGTTTGTGTAGAAAAAGAAAACAATGTATTTCCAATGGTTCCTTCGGGAGCTTCGGTTTCAGACATAAGATTAGAATAAGAATGGAAACAGAAAAACAACTTTATACGATATCGATATATACCGAAAACAATATCGGTTTGCTCAATCGAATTTCAGCAATTTTCCAGAGAAGACACATTAATATTGAAAGTCTTAATACATCTGCTTCTGAAATAGAAGGGGTATCACGCTTTACTATTTTAGTGAGTATGTCTGAAGCTCAAATCAAAAAAATTATTGGTCAGATAGAAAAACAAGTGGAAGTAATAAAAGCCTACTACCACACAGAGGAAGATACAATTTATCAAGAATCGTGCTTATTCAAAATCAAATCCGATTTATTATTTGAAGAGCGTCAAATTCAAAATATAATCAAAGAAAGTAATGCACGAATCGTCACTGTCAATAAAGAGTTTTTTGTACTTGAAAAATCAGGGCGCCGAAGTGAATTAGAACTTTTACACAGAGAATTAAATGCGTTCGGAATCATGCAATTTGTACGATCAGGACGTATTGCAGTAACTAAAGACAAATTAAAAATAACTGAAATGCTAAAAGCATTCAAAAACTAACTAAAATGTCAAATTATTTTAACACATTAACATTAAGGGAAAAATTAGAGCAATTAGGAAAGTGTCGTTTAATGGACGCTTCAGAATTTGAAGACGGAGTCACAGCATTAAAAGGCAAGAAAATTGTTATTGTAGGCTGTGGAGCTCAAGGTTTAAACCAAGGTTTAAACATGAGAGATTCTGGTTTAGATATTTCTTATACACTGAGACAATCTGCGATAGACCAAAAAAGAGACTCGTATGTAAATGCAACGTCAAATAATTTTAAAGTAGGAACTTACGAAGAATTATTGCCAACTGCAGATGTCGTTATTAACTTAACACCAGATAAGCAACATACAAACGTGGTGAAAACAATTATGCCTTTATTAAAAAAAGGAGCCACCTTATCGTATTCTCATGGTTTTAATATTGTTGAAGAGGGGATGCAAATTCGTGAAGATTTAACAGTAATCATGGTAGCGCCAAAATGTCCTGGATCTGAAGTTAGAGAAGAATATAAAAGAGGATTTGGGGTGCCTACATTAACTGCGGTACATCCAGAAAATGATCCAGAAGGCAAAGGATGGGCGCAAGCCAAAGCTTATGCAGTTGCCACAGGTGGTCACAGAGCAGGTGTATTGGAATCGTCATTTGTTGCCGAAGTTAAAAGTGATTTAATGGGAGAGCAAACTATTTTATGTGGTTTGTTACAAACAGGAGCAATTTTATCTTTTGATAAAATGGTAGCCGAAGGAATTGATGCGGGTTATGCCGCTAAATTAATTCAGTATGGTTGGGAAACTGTAACCGAAGCGTTAAAGCATGGTGGAATCACAAATATGATGGACAGATTGTCGAACCCTGCCAAAGTAGAAGCGTTTAGACTTTCTGAGGAATTAAAAGAGATTATGCGTCCATTGTTCCAAAAACATATGGATGATATTATGACGGGTCATTTTTCTAAAACAATGATGGAAGACTGGGCGAATGACGATAAAAACTTGTTAACTTGGAGAGCAGCTACAGGTGAAACTGCTTTTGAAAAGCAAACAGTTACAGATCAAGAAATTCCAGAACAAGAATACTTTGACCACGGAACTTTATTAGTTGCTTTTGTTAGATCTGGTGTTGAATTAGCTTTTGAAGCAATGACAGATTCGGGGATTATAGACGCTTCTGCATACTACGAATCTTTACACGAAACACCATTAATTGCAAATACAATTGCAAGAATGAAGTTAGCTGAAATGAATCGTGTAATTTCTGATACGGCAGAATATGGTTGTTATTTATTTGACCATGCTTGTAAACCTTTGTTAACAGACTTTATGAAGGCTGTAAATACTGATGTTATTGGTAAAGCGTTCAGTTCAGAGAACGGAGTTGATAACCAAGAATTAATTAGAATTAATGCGATTATTAGAAATCACCCAGTAGAAATAGTAGGAGCAAAATTAAGAGCTTCTATGACAGCGATGAAGGTTATAAAAACAGACGCCTAAAACGAATGTCAGAAACACTTCCTTATTTTCCAACAATCGAATCAGTTGAATCTGCTGCAAAAAACTTAAAAGGGGTTGCTAAGGTGACGCCTTTAATTCACAATGTACAGTATTCAAAGGAATACGATTGTAACATTAGTTTTAAGCGCGAAGATCTGCAAGTTGTTCGTTCCTATAAAATAAGAGGTGCCTATAATAAAATGTCTTCTTTAACAGAGGAACAATCGGCTAATGGAGTGGTCTGTGCAAGTGCAGGGAATCACTCCCAAGGAGTTGCCCTTTCTTGTAAATTATTAAAGATACATGGCACCATTTTTATGCCAACCACGACACCCAATCAAAAAATTGAGCGCGTCAAAATGTTTGGGGAACACTATGTCAAAATCATCTTGATTGGCGATAGTTTTGATGACGCTTATAACGCTGCTATGAAAGATTGTACGGAACGCCAGAAAACGTTTATACATCCTTTTAATGACGAAAAAGTAATAGAGGGTCAAGCAACATTAGGTTTGGAGTTGGTCCATCAAACAACAGCTCCCATTGATTATATTTTTGTAGCTGTTGGCGGCGGTGGACTCGCATCGGGTATGTCCACAGTTTTTAAATTACGATCCCCTAATACCAAGATCATTGGTGTGGAGCCAGAAGGCGCTCCGTCCATGAAAACTGCATTTCAAAAAGGGAAAGTAGTAGAACTAGAGTCAATTGATAATTTTGTAGACGGTGCAGCAGTCAAGCGTGTAGGCGAAAAAAACTTTGAAATTTGTAAAGAAAACCTTCACGATATGATTACAATTCATGAGGGGAATGCCTGTCAAACCATCTTAGATTTGTATAATAAAGAAGCGATTATTGCTGAGCCTGCAGGGGCACTCAGCGTGTCTGCTTTAGAGCAATTCAAAGACGAGATTAAAGGCAAAAACGTGGTTTGTATTATAAGCGGCGGCAATAATGATATAACAAGAACTGCGGAAATTAAAGAACGGGCTCTACTTTATTCGAATTTAAAACATTATTTTATAGTTACTTTCCCACAACGCGCCGGTGCTTTACGAGAGTTTGTTGTGGATATATTAGGGCCAGATGATGATATCACACATTTTGAGTATACTAAAAAGGTCAATAGAGAAAATGATGTTGCGGTTGTAGGGATTGAGCTAAAATCTCATAACGATTTAGAACCTTTAATTGCTAAGATGAAAAAAGATAACTTTTATGGAGACTACCTAAACGAAAAACCGGAGTTGTTTCAGTTTTTGGTTTAGATAGTTCCTTGTATATATTCCAGACTTACTTTTTAGAATAGTCTTTTACTTCTGAAACTCTTAACGTATTAACCATCCCTTTTTCTTTCATTGGCATAGCAGCCAAGCTAATGACCATATCGTCTTTTTCAACGTAGCCCTTATCAAAGGCAATTTTATTTACATCATTAATCGTTTGGTCTGTTGACGCAAACTTATCATAATGAAATGCACGAACACCCCAGAGTAAATTCAACTGAGAGATGATTCGTTTGTTTGAAGAAAAAACAAGAATATGAGCATCAGGACGCCAAGCTGAAATTTGGAAGGCCGTATATCCACTATTGGTCAAGGTGGAGATGGCACGCGCATTAATTTCGTTGGCCATATTTGCAGCATGATAGCAAATAGATTTTGTTATATAACGTTTTGTACGAATGTGCGGAGGATTTTGAGGGACGTTAATTAATTCTGAGTTTTCGACAGATTTAATAATATCAGACATTTTTTCAATTACTTGAACAGGGTATTGACCCACTGAAGTTTCACCAGAAAGCATCACAGCATCTGCACCGTCCATTACAGAGTTAGCAACGTCATTCACCTCAGCACGTGATGGTGTAAGGCTATCAATCATAGACTCCATCATTTGAGTCGCTATAATAACAGGAATCCTTGCTTGCTTGGCTTTTAAGACCAATTGTTTTTGAATTAATGGAACTTGATGTGCTGGAATTTCAACTCCCAAATCTCCTCTAGCAACCATCAACCCATCACAATAGGCTACAATTTTATCAATATTTTCTACGGCTTCTGGTTTTTCTATTTTGGCAATAATTGGAATTTTATAAGAACTGTGTTCAGCTATTAAGTCTTGCAATTCCATTAAATCTTCAGGGTGCCTTACAAATGAAAGTGCCATCCAATCCACTTCTTGTTGGATTGCAAACAAAGCATCTTCTTTATCTTTTTCAGTGAGTGCTGGCTGTGAAATATCTGTATTGGGTAAATTAACACCTTTCTTAGATTTCAAAGGGCCTCCTTGGATGACTTTGGCTTTGACTTCATCTTTTTGATTGGTAGAGACTACTTCAAATAGAAGTTTACCATCGTCCAATAAAATTCGCTCTCCAGGGTTAGTGTCTAAGGGGAAACGCTTATATGTCATATAAACGCGTTCTTTTGTGCCTTCAAAACGTTCTCCCGTGGCAAATATGATTTCGTCACCTGGATTGACTACCACATCATCTTTCATGACGCCAACACGCAGTTTTGGACCTTGTAAATCCGCCAAAATAGAAGCATTATACCCATGCTCTTCATTGATTTCTCTTATATTTTTGATACGGGTTTTTACCTCTTCGTAGTCTGCATGAGAAAAATTAATCCTAAATACATTGACGCCGGCGGCAACCATTTTTAGGAGCATCTCTTTTGAACTAATTGCAGGGCCTAACGTGGCAACTATTTTTGTTTTCTTTCTTTTGTGTGACATCAATTAAATATTAAATGGTCTTTTGATTTTAGTTGTAAAACATCCACACTATAAGCAGTAGATATTTTGGATATGTTTTGAATGGTATTCAAAATTTCTTTTTCATTTATGATTCTCCCTCCATTGTTTATCTTTAAAAAATAATCAACAGAAGCGTGTTCTGATAGCAAGGAATGCACTGTCCATCCATGGTCTTCTTTACTCTCTGCAAATAATCCAGTCAAAATTGGCGCATCATTTTGCACAAGACAATTGTTTTTAATCAGATGCCAAGCTGTTTGTAAAGGCTTGTTATTCCATTCAAAAACTGAAAACGAAGCGGTAGAATTTGTAAAATCTAAATCTTCCTTTGTACGCACTAAACGCGTTGCTAAACTTTGGTTTAAATAATATGCCAATCGGTAATCTTCAATATCACAATGTATCGCTAACAGCGAGTAATTCGCATCCTCAAAATCATCAACAAGAAGTTTGTGTACTGCCATGAGTTTTATTAAACATTTTGTAAATATAAGATATTCACACAATAGTTGACTTCGTATTGGTGTTTCTTAGGGGTAAAATATTGCGAAAACGTTATAGTCAAGGGGGAGATATTTCGATTAAGAACTTTTATCAATCTTTCCTTGTAATGCAAAGTAAGCGCGCTTAGAAACTTTTTCTTCAGCCTTCTTTTTAGAAGTCGCACGTGCTTTTGCGATAGTTTTTTCATCAATAATAAGTTTTACAGAAAAATGCTTGATAATATCTTGTCCAGCATCTGTTAGGCTTTCAAAATTAAAATGTTTTTTTTCTTTCTGACACCATTCTATAATAAGGCTTTTATAGCTGATCACTTTCCCTTCCAAATGATCAATATCCACATGAGGAGTGATGACCCTTTTGTAAATAAACTTTTCACTAGCAGCATATCCTTTGTCTAAAAAAACGGCTCCAATTAGGGCTTCTAACAAATTACCATGAATGTTGTCTCCAAATTGAGTGATTGGAATTTTTGTATGTAAAAAAGAAGAAAGTTTGAGTTCTTTTCCTATTTCATTAAGATGTTCTCTACTAACTATTTTTGAACGCATTTTTGTCAGATAGCCTTCGTCGGCTTCAAGAACTTTTTCAAACAGAAAATGAGCAATAACTGCACTAAGAATTGCATCTCCCACATATTCTAAACGCTCATAACTTATCGAGTTCCCAAAAGAATCTTTTTGATTAGTTGAGCCATGGGTAAATGCTTTGGTATAGTAATTTAAATTTTTGGGAGTGTATCCAATAACTTTACTTATTGAAGCCTTTAATGCAGTGTTTTTAGAAGCGTTAGGCTTGAGTATGTTTCGAAAAGAAATCAAAAGAAATTAATCTAATTTCTTAAAAACAACGCAGGCATTATGACCGCCAAAACCAAATGTATTACTCATCGCGATTTTAACATCTCGTTTTTGAGCCTTGTTTAAGGTAAGATTTAGTTCTGGATCAATGTTTTCATCTGGAGTTACGTGGTTGATTGTTGGAGGGACAATACCATGCTCTATTGATAAAATAGCAGCGATAGCTTCGATGGCTCCAGCGGCACCTAGTAAGTGCCCAGTCATAGATTTGGTAGAATTTATATTTATGTTTTTGGCATGCGCACCAAAAACTTCCGAGATTGCTTTTAACTCTGCAACGTCACCAAGCGGCGTAGAAGTCCCATGCGTATTGATAGCATCGACGTCTTCTGGTTTAATTCCCGCATTTTCCAAACAGTTTTTCATGACTGCAATAACGCCAATTCCTTCGGGATGTGGAGCGGTCATGTGGTATGCATCTGATGAGAGTCCGCCTCCAATAAGTTCTGCGTATATTTTAGCGCCTCTAGCTTTAGCGTGATCGTAATCTTCTAAAACAAGAGCTCCTGCACCTTCACCCAATACAAAACCATCTCTAGTACCATCAAAAGGTCTTGAAGCAGTTTCAGGGCTTTCATTTCTTGTAGACAACGCATGCATTGCGTTAAAACCACCCATCCCTGATTCGTTGACGGTCGCTTCACTTCCGCCGGTGACAATGACATCACAATGCCCAAGACGTATTAAGTTTAATGCATCAAAAATAGCATTAGCTGAGGAAGCACAAGCAGATACAGTTGTATAATTTGGCCCCATAAAGCCGTTTTTGATAGAGATGTTACCAGGGGCAATATCTGCAATCATTTTAGGGATAAAAAAGGGATTAAATCTAGGGGTTCCATTTCCGTTGGCAAAGTTCATTACTTCGTTTTGAAACGTTTCAATTCCTCCAATTCCTGCCCCCCAAATAACGCCTACTCTAAATTTGTTAATGGCATCCAAATCTAGTTTGGCATCTATGATAGCTTCGTCAGAAGCTACCATAGCATATTGCGCAAACCGATCCATTTTACGAGCTTCTTTACGATTTAAGAAGTCCGTCACTTCGAAATTTTTTAATTCACAAGCAAACTTTGTTTTGAAATGTTCAGTATCAAAATAAGTCACGGGCGCACAACCACTCTTACCACTTATTAGGGCTTCCCAATAAGCGTCTTTGTTATTGCCTATGGGAGTCAATGCTCCCAAACCGGTTACTACAACGCGCTTTAGTTCCATAAAAAATTAAAAGGTGTTATTTTGCAGCTTCAATATATGAAACAGCTTGACCTACAGTCGCTATGTTTTCTGCTTGGTCATCTGGGATTTGAATGTCAAATTCTTTTTCAAATTCCATTATAAGCTCTACAGTATCTAACGAATCTGCGCCTAGGTCGTTTGTGAAGCTTGCTTCTGTTACCACTTCGTTTTCATCAACGCCCAATTTGTCTACAATAATCGCTTTTACTCTTGATGCAATGTCTGACATAATCTTTAATTTTAAGTTTTAATTAGGATGCAAAAGTAAAAAACTTTATATTAAAAAACATAATTACTTTAAAAATGTGTACTTATTTGTGTACAAATCGACGATGTGTTGTTGTTTTACTTCTAAATGTGAATTATTATTCTTTTTTTTGTTGAACAATCCCAACCCAAAAAATTTTTAATGAAACGAATTGCAATTTTTGCTTCCGGATCTGGAACCAACGCCGAAAATATCATCACATATTTTCAGAAAAACAGCAAAGCTGAAGTGGCTTTAGTCCTCTCAAATAACCCAAATGCGCTTGTTTTAAAGCGCGCCTCATCCTTGGGTGTCCCAAAAACAGTATTTGACAAACAACAATTGAACGATTCCAATTGGGCTGATGAGAATTTAAAAAATCTGGATTTAATTGTTTTAGCTGGTTTCTTATGGAAATTTCCAGAACATTTGTTAGAGAGTTTTAAAAACAAAGTGGTGAATGTGCATCCCGCTTTATTGCCAAAATACGGAGGAAAAGGAATGTATGGTATGCACGTGCACAATGCTGTTGTTGAAAATAAAGAATCGGAATCAGGTATTACAATTCATTACGTGAATGAACACTACGATGAAGGTGCCATTATTTTTCAAGCAGAATGTGCGGTTAACCCCACTGATACCCCAGCCGATGTCGCCGCTAAAATTCATCAACTAGAAATGATACATTTCCCAAAAGTCATTCAACAAATTCTTTTTGAATAATGGCTAAACCCAAAAAGAAATACTATACGGTTTGGAAGGGACACCATACGGGCGTTTTTGAAACATGGGACGATTGCAAAGCACAAATTTCAAATTTTGAAGGTGCCCAATATAAATCGTTTCCAACATTTGAATTGGCAAAAACAGCACTAAAAGGACAATACAAGGACTTCATTGGAAAAACCAAAAAGTTTTCTAGCAACTTATCGGAAACCAGATTAAAACTCATAGGTCAGCCGAATTACAACTCTATTGCAGTGGATGCCGCTTCCAGTGGAAACCCAGGTATAATGGAATACAGAGGCGTAGATACACAGTCCAAAAAACAATTATTTCACAAAGGCCCCTACGCACAAGGGACAAACAATGTTGGTGAGTTTCTAGCGCTTGTCCATGGTTTAGCATTTTTAAAACAAAACAAAAGCAACCGAATTCTTTATACCGATTCAAGGACCGCCATGAGTTGGGTCAAAAAAAAACAGTGCAACACCAAATTAGATCGCACAACAACAAATACGGCTTTGTTTGAGCTTGTAGACCGTGCGGTGCTATGGCTTAAAAACAATACATATACAACTGTAATTGTCAAATGGGAAACAAAGGCATGGGGTGAAATCCCTGCCGATTTTGGTCGTAAATAAATTAAGTCATTAGAGCGTATTTTAATGTTTTGTAAGGACTAAAAAATATGTAACTTTGCTCTTTACATTTTTTAAAACATCGTATGAGTAAATTGGTAATTGTTGGAACTGTTGCATTTGATGCTGTTGAAACCCCTTTTGGAAAAACCGATAAAATTCTTGGCGGATCTGCTTCCTATATAGGACTTTCTGCTTCCCAATTTGACGTTGATAGTGCTATTGTTTCCGTTGTAGGTGGCGATTTCCCTCAGAATTATTTAGATCTTTTTTCAAAGAGAGATATTGATATTTCAAGAATTGAAATAATAAAAGAAGGGAAAACTTTTTTTTGGAGTGGGCGCTATCACAATGACATGAATACCCGTGACACCTTGGCAACTGAACTGAATGTATTAGAAAACTTTCAACCCAAAGTTCCTGAAGCCTATAAAGATGCGAAGATTTTAGTTTTAGGAAATTTACACCCGCTGGTTCAATCCAGTGTTTTAGATCAAATGTCAAATGCTTCAACGTTGGTCATTTTAGATACAATGAATTTTTGGATGGACCATACTCTCAAGGACCTGTTGGAAGTTATAAAACGCGTGAATGTTATTACTATTAACGACGAAGAAGCTCGCCAACTTACAGGAGAACACTCTTTAGTAACAGCAGCAAAAAAAATACATGAGATGGGGCCTGAATATGTAGTTATCAAAAAAGGTGAACATGGGGCATTATTATTTAATGGCACAAATGTATTTTTTGCACCAGCATTGCCATTAGAATCCGTTTTTGATCCAACAGGAGCGGGAGATACTTTTGCAGGAGGATTTGCAGGGTTTTTAGCGCAAACAGAAAACATCTCTTTCAAAAATATGAAAAAAGCGGTTATTTATGGATCTACACTCGCATCGTTTTGTGTAGAAAAGTTTGGTACCGAACGCTTAGAGTCTTTAAAGTCTGAAGAGGTTAGAACACGTCTCCAGGCTTTTAAAGATCTGACAAGATTTGAAATAGAATTAACAACCTAAGAAAACGCGCCAACTTGGCGCGTTTTCTTTTAAGAATATTAAATTTTTTAACAGGACATTTAAATGAGCGATGCTATAAAACACGAATGTGGAATTGCACACATTAGACTTTTAAAACCATTAGAGTTTTATAAAAAGAAATACGGAACAGCTTTTTATGGGATCAATAAGATGTACCTTATTATGGAAAAGCAACACAACCGTGGACAAGATGGCGCGGGTTTTGCGAGTATCAAATTGGACATGCAACCTGGAGAGCGTTATATCAGTCGGGTTCGTTCGATCGCACAACAGCCAATTCAGGATATTTTTGCTCAGATCAACAATAGAATAAACGATGTATTGGCAGAACAACCCGAAGTAGCTAATGATGCGGAGGCACAAAAAAAGGCAGTTCCTTATCTGGGAGAGGTGATGTTGGGCCATGTTCGCTATGGAACGTTTGGGAAAAACAGTGTTGAGAGTGTACATCCTTTTTTGAGACAGAACAATTGGATGCACCGAAATGTGATTTTAGCAGGAAATTTTAATATGACTAACGTTAAAAGTTTATTTAAAAACCTTGTTGAAATTGGACAGCACCCTAAAGAGTACACAGACACCATTACAATCATGGAGAAGATTGGACATTTTTTGGATGATGCTGTTTCGAAACTGTACAAGAAACTCAAAAAGGAAGGGTATACCAAAATGGAGTGTTCGCCATTGATTGCAGAACGTTTGAATCTAAAAAAAATATTAAAAAAAGCTGCTAAAAGCTGGGACGGAGGTTATGCTATGGCGGGGCTTTTAGGTCATGGGGATTCCTTTGTTTTAAGAGATCCTTCTGGAATTCGTCCAGCCTATTATTACATGGATGACGAAGTAGTGGTTGTCGCTTCTGAGCGCCCTGTAATTCAAACTGTTTTTAATGTTGATTATGATGCGGTTCATGAGTTGCCACCAGGTAGTGCTATTATTACCAAAACGTCGGGAGAAACATCGATCAATCAAATTTTGGAGCCTTTAGAGCGTATGGCGTGCTCCTTTGAACGTATATATTTTTCAAGAGGAAGTGATGCTGAAATTTATCAAGAGCGCAAACTACTAGGAAAACTGATTGTTCCAGAAGTTTTGAAGCATGTAGATTATGACATTAAAAGCACGGTATTTTCTTACATACCGAATACAGCAGAAACCTCTTTTTTTGGAATGATTGAAAATGTAGAAGAGTATTTGAATAAGAAGAAAACCACGCAAATATTAAAAGGGACACGCTCTCTTTCTGCAGAAAAAGTAACTCAAATCCTTTCGGAACATACACGTGTCGAAAAAATCGCAATTAAAGATGTTAAACTTAGAACATTCATTACTGAAGATAGCAGTCGTGATGATTTAGTAGCCCATGTGTACGACGTGACTTATGGAGTTATTAAACCAGAAGACAACCTTGTCATTATAGACGATAGTATTGTTCGAGGGACAACTTTAAAGAAAAGTATTCTAAAAATGGTGGATCGATTGAAACCTAAACGTATTGTAGTGGTCTCTTCAGCTCCGCAAATTCGTTATCCAGATTGTTACGGGATAGACATGGCTAACCTTGAGGGGTTGGTAGCGTTTAGAGCAGCACTAGAATTGTTGAAAGACGCAAATATGTACCATATTGTTGAAGAAATTTATACACGCTGTAAGGCACAAGAAAATTTAAAAGATACGGAGGTTAAGAACTTTGTAAAAGAAATTTATGCACCATTTACTCCTCAACAAGTGTCAGATAAAATTGCAGAGTTGTTGAGTGAAGAAGGGATCAATGCTGAGGTCAAAATCATATTTCAATCTATAGAAAACTTACACACCGCCTGCCCAAAAAATTTAGGGGACTGGTATTTTACAGGAAATTATCCTACACCTGGTGGCAATCGAGTTGTGAATCGGGCTTATATTAACTTTTTTGAAGAGAACAATGAAAGAGCTTACTAGATCAAAGAGCAGTTCGTCTAATAAATACGCAGTTCGTCTAAAATATGTTTGTACTATATATTAAACTTATATATTTGAGTAACCATAACATAAGTAGGTTAAGTTCATGGTAGATTTGGGGCAAAAAAGGTGAACGCAAGTTCACCTTTTTTATTTTCTATTGTTTTCTAAAACTTATTTTGCAGCCAAAAATCGCTTTTCAACTTCTTTCCAGTTAATCACATTAAAGAATGCTTCAATATAATCCGGACGACGGTTTTGGTAGTTTAAGTAATAGGCGTGTTCCCAAACATCTAAGCCCAAAATTGGAGTCCCTTCACAAGAAACACCTGGCATTAATGGATTATCTTGATTAGGAGTAGAACACACTTCTACCTTACCGCCTTTATGAACACATAACCAAGCCCATCCAGATCCAAACTGTGTAGCCGCTGCCTTACTGAATGCGGTTTTAAAATCTTCGAAAGCACCATAAGCGGCTAGGATTGCTTCTTTAAGCTCGCCAGAAAGGGCTTCTTTCCCCTCAGGATTCATAACCTCCCAAAACAAAGAATGGTTGTAAAACCCGCCTCCATTATTACGAACTGCCTTATTAGACATATCCAAGTCTCCAAGGATTGTTTCAATTGATTTGTTTTCTAAATCAGTTCCTGCAATTGCAGCATTTAGATTGTTTGTATACCCATTATGATGTTTAGAGTGGTGGATTTCCATTGTTCGTGCATCAATATTAGGCTCGAGCGCATCGTAAGCATAATTTAATTTTGGTAATTCAAAAGCCATAAGAATTTATTTTTAAGTGTTTAAATAATTAGTTCAAATTTACAATATTCAAATAAAAATTACGAGCATAAGTAATTAAGATTGTTTATTTTGGTATAAATTTTATTTAGTGAGCGAATCAACATTCAATATCTACAACGCTTCGGCTGGAAGTGGGAAGACATTTACCTTAGTCAAAGACTATTTAAAAATAGTCCTGACTTCTAAAGAGTTTTTGCCGCATCGTCATGTTTTAGCCATTACTTTTACTAACAAAGCTGTAGACGAAATGAAGACGCGTATTATTGAAGCGTTAATGGCATTTGCCGCACCGTCTATTTTAGTTCAATCAGACCCTTTGTTTGATCAAGTTGTGAGTGAACTGGGGAGCTCTCCTAAAGAAATTCATTTTAAATCTAAAAAATTACTCAGTAAGATATTGCATAATTATGCTGCTTTTGATATATCTACGATTGACAAGTTTACTCAAAAGCTGATTCGCACTTTTGCATTTGATTTAAAACTTCCAATGAATTTTGAAGTTGAATTAGATACAAATTTTTTACTACAAAAAGCAGTCAGTCGTTTACTGTCTAAAGCAGGAATAAACAAGGCGCTTACAAAATTATTGGTTGAGTTTGCTATTGAAAAAGCAGATGATGATAAGAGTTGGAATATTACTTTGGATTTAGTTAAAACAGCTAAGCTTTTAACAACAGAGTCAGATGCTCCTTTTTTAGAGGAGCTTGCGCAACGTTCGTTACATGATTTTAGCAGGTTAAAATCTACTTTAATAAAACATATTAGCGACACAGAAATACAAGTTGTGAAGCAGTCCACCCAAATTTTAGAGTTGATCACAGCTAGAGGTATTGAGTTTTCAGATTTTTCCAGAGGATCTGTACCGAAGTATTTTAAATCGTTAGGCTCAAAAAAATTCGACCTAAGTTTTACAGCTCAATGGCAACAATCTATAGAAACAACTTCGCTATACCCTAAAAAAACACTACCACACATTGCGAGCGCTATTGATGATTTACGCCCACAACTTGTAGAAGTATTCCACAAAACAAAAGAAGCCGTTTATCAAATACGGTATTTAAAAAACATCCTAAAAAACACCACCCCCCTTTCGGTATTGAATTTGATAAACCAAGAGTTAAAAACAATTAAAGACGAAGAAAACTTGTTGATGATTTCTGAATTTAATTCCATTATAAGTCAGCAAATAAAAGATCAGCCTGCTCCCTTTATATATGAACGTATTGGCGAAAAATTCAATCATTTTTTCATTGATGAGTTTCAGGACACTTCCGAATTACAATGGCAAAACTTGGTTCCCCTATTGACAAACACCTTAGCAGAAGAACACGGGAGTGCTATGTTGGTAGGAGATGCTAAACAAGCCATTTATCGTTGGAGAGGCGGAAAGGCGGAGCAATTCATCAATTTATCTAACAACTCAACCCCTTTTCCTTTCAAAGCAACCCTTTCTCACCTTCCAACAAACTATAGAAGTTCCAGGCAGGTTGTAGATTTTAATAATAAATTTTTTAAACATCTATCGACGGTTGTATTTTCAAACGACGTTTATAAATCTTTATATCAATCGCCTGCCCAATTAGAGCATAACGACAAAACTGGTTATGTAAATATTTCCTTTCTAGAGTTTGAAAAAAGCGATGATAAATCGCTTAAATATGCCGAAAAAGTTCTAGAAATCATTAGAACTTACTTAGACTCAAACAAAAAGGCAGCCCTAAGGGATATATGTGTGTTGGTTCGAAAACGAAAAGAAGGGGTTGCTGTAGCAAATCTGTTAAGTCAATCTAAAATTAATATTATTTCTAGTGAAACCCTTTTGGTTGCTCAGTCTCTTGAAGTAAAACATATTATGAGTGTGTTAGAATATGTACATGAACCGTCGAATATGGAGGCAAAACTTCAGGTGATTAATTATATAGCCTCTAATACTGAGGTAGGTGACCCCCACTTATTTCGTTTAAAGTGTATCCCATTAAATCGAGGAGCTTTTTTTCAAGCACTTCAGCCTTTTGGATTTTTTTTCTCTTCTAGAATCGCGTTACAACTTTCTTTATATGAATCGGTAGAGTATATCATTAGTAGCTTTAAACTTACAAAAGCCTCAAACGCTTACATTCAATTTTTCTTAGATTTTGTGGTTGAATTCACTCAAAAAACAACTTCAAGTATACATCAATTTATAGATCATTATAATTTGAAAAAGGAGAGCTTAAGTATTGTAACTCCTAAAGGAATAAATGCTGTTCAAATTATGACAGTTCACAAATCTAAAGGCTTAGAATTTCCAGTGGTAATTTTTCCATTTGCAGAGCTGGATATTTATAAAGAATTGGAACCGAAAGAATGGATGCCCATGGAATCTTCTTATGCTCCCTTTGCGTATTTTTTATTAAACTACAACAAAGACTTTGAGTTTTTTGGTGCTGAAGGAGCCTCTGTTTTTAAGGATCACCAATCAAAACTAGAGTTGGATAACATCAATTTACTGTATGTAGCACTCACTAGGGCAGTTGAGCAATTATATATTGTTGGGAATGCATCGGTTTCTAAAAACGGAGCAGAAAACCTTAAAACATATTCAGGGCTTCTCATCAATTATCTAAAATCTTTAGGGCAGTGGAAAGATGGAACAACAGAATATGAGTTTGGAGCTTTCGAAAATATAGACCTTCCAAAGCCTGCAAAATATCCAACAGTATTTCAACGGCAATTTATATCAACTCCAAAGGAGCAACTAAACGTATCTATGGCTACAAACGCAGGATATTTATGGGATACCACACAGAAAGAATCGATTGAAAAAGGGAACTTGATTCATTTACTTCTATCAAAAATTTATACCAAAGTTGATGTTGAAATTACACTGAATAATTTTTTTAATGCTGGCATTATATCATCCGCTCAAAGTCTTGAGCTTTTAGGCACATTAGAAGCAATCGTTAGCCATCCATTATTAGCCTTTTATTTTAGCTCCGAAGTAGAGGTTTATAATGAAAGAGAAATTATGACATCTGGCGGAACTATAATTATTCCAGATCGATTGGTGGTTTCCAAAGACTCAACCGCTGTTATTATTGATTACAAGACCGGAGACCCTCATGAAAAAAACATAGCTCAGCTCGAAAATTATTCAGACGTTATTGAAGAAATGGGTTATCGGGTCTCCAAGAAAATACTGGTGTATATAAATGACGTTTTACAGGTTAATATTCTCTAGAATTTACATATTTTAAAAAAAAGTCAATTTTAGTGTGCAGATTTTTTGGAAATTAATATCGTTTTTTTATGAAGAATGTTTGTTTTATAGAATTAACATCTTACTTTTGCAGTTAATTAGCTTGACAATTAAAAATTTCAAATATGAAAAATCTTAACAGATTAATTCTTACAACATTACTGGTTTTAGCGATTGGAAATGTAAATGCACAAGATGAAAATAATCCATGGAAAATTACACTTGGTGTAAATGCTGTAGATGTATTTCCTGTTGGCGAAGACGCTCCACAAGGAGATTATTTCCAGGAATTCTACAACGTAGAGGACAACTGGAATATTATTCCATCCATTTCTTTAGTTTCAGTGCAAAAATATATAGAAGATGGTTTCTCTATAGGGATCTCAGCATCTATTAACAGAATTGATAAATGGGGAAAAACTCAAGAAGGAACACCTGTTTCTGTGAGCAGCCTTATGTATTATGCAGTTGATGGTAATGTGAATTACAGCCTTTCGGGCTTATTAAAAACTAAAAAACTGGAACCTTTTGTTGGTTTTGGTGGTGGATATACTTGGATTGAAGAAGGTCCTTACAACACTCCTGCCGATGGTGGAGGGTCTGCTTTAGTTGGAGCTGGAACTTTAAATGGAACAGTTGGCTTATCATATTGGTTTTCTGACAACATTGGAATTACAGCACAATCTACCTACAAGCATTCTTTTAAAGACTACCTAACAAAGCATTTCCAGCACTCTGTAGGAGTAGCTTTCAAATTTGGAGGAACTGATACAGATGGAGATGGTATATACGATAAACACGATCTTTGTCCAGAAGTACCTGGATTAGAAGAATTCAACGGCTGTCCTGATACAGATGGAGACGGCATTGAAGATTCGAAAGATGCATGTCCTGAATTAGCTGGTTTAGCTGAGTTTGACGGTTGTCCTGATACAGATGGAGACGGTGTATCTGACAACAAAGACACATGTCCAAATGAAGCGGGCTTGGTAGCATTAGCTGGATGTCCAGATGCAGATGCAGATGGCATTGCAAATGCTCAAGATGAATGTCCAAACGAGGCAGGTCCTGTAGCTAACAACGGTTGCCCATGGAAAGATGGTGACAGCGATGGTGTTTTAGATAAAGATGATAACTGTCCTAACGAAGCAGGAACTGTAGCAAACAATGGCTGCCCTGAAGTTGTGATCCCATCTCAAGAAGATCAAAATCAGCTTATTAACTACTCTAGAACAATTAACTTTTCACTTGGAAAGTCAAGCTTTAAGGCGGATGCTTACCCAACTTTACAAGCAATTACAGCGATCTTAAAAGAGTATCCAAAAGCTAACTTTGTTGTTGAAGGACATACAGACAGTACAGGAACTAACAACAACTTTAACCAATTACTCTCCGAAAGAAGAGCTCAGAAAGTTGTGGATTATTTAGTAGAAAATGGTATTTCAGCTGAAAGACTTACCTCTGCTGGTTTCGGTGAAAACAATCCAATTGAATCTAACATGACTGCTGCAGGAAGATCTGCAAACAGACGTGTAGAAGTTAAATTGGCTGATTAGTATTAGTTTTTACTAATTCATAATAAAAAGCTTAAAACGCTTCGCAATTGCGAAGCGTTTTTTTATTTTTATAACATGACAAGTTTTATTTATGACGTTCTAAAAGATTTGGACATCCATTCGAAAGATGTTTCCAAAGTCAGCCTCATACTTCCCAACAAGCGTGCTGGGATATTTCTTAAAAAAGAATGGTCTAAATTAAATAAAACAACCGGCTTTTTACCTCAAATAATTGCCATTGAATCTTTTATAGAGGAATTATCTCAATTAAGACTTCTTAGTAACACCGAACTAATCTTTGAGTTTTATGAGGTTTATCTAGAGCTGACACATGAAAATGAAAGAGATTCATTTGATAGTTTTTCGAAATGGGCTCCAATTGTCATTCAAGATTTTAATGAAATTGACCGCTATTTAATTCCTCAGAATCAAATTTTCGGATATTTATCCGCAATTCAGGAAATTAATCACTGGTCTTTAGAGCCAAATTCAACACCTCTTATCAAAGGCTATTTATCGTTTTGGAGAAAGGTAGACCGCTATTATACAAAATTTACGGAACAACTTCTTCAAAAGGGCGTGGGGTATCAAGGCTTAATTTATAGGGAGGCCGTCGAAAATTTAGAGTCTTATATTCAAAATCATCCCGATAAGTCACATGTCTTTTTAGGGTTTAATGCTTTAAATGCTTCCGAATCTTCGATTATTCAGGAATTATTACAACAAGATCAAGCAACAATTTATTGGGATATAGACCAAGTGTTTTTAGACGCCCCCCATCACGATGCTGGATATTTTATAAGGCAACATCAAAAAAACTGGAATTACTTTACCTCACATCCTTTTAAGTGGGTTTCTAATTATTATACCAAACCCAAAAACATTTCAGTTGTTGGAACTCCAAAAAATATAGGTCAAGTTAAGTATGTTGGGGAGTTGCTCCAACAATTGCAAAAGGAACATAAACTCCATAATACAGCTCTAGTTTTAGGAAATGAAGACTTACTAATTCCGATATTAAACTCTATTCCGAGCAGTATAGAAGATATTAACATTACTATGGGGTTGCCTTTAAAACAAATACCGTTTTCAGCTTTTATCGATCAGTGGTTCCAGCTTCACAAAGAATCGTCCGCATCTTATTATTATCAAGATGTGATTGGAATATTATCTCATCAATTTGTTCGCCCCTTATTTCAAACGAAAAATCAAGATGCCGCTCAATTAATTATTACAACGATCAAACACCAAAACCGAACCAGCCTTTCTAAAGATCAAATCCTTGCCATTGCACCTGATCACAGAGAAAATTTAGAGCTTTTGTTTGAGTCTTGGAACGACCAACCAAAGAAAGCAATTAATAGTGTACTGATGCTTATTTTTAAATTGAAGGATCATTATACAAAATCAAAAAACAACAATCTTTTAGCTTTAGAATATTTATATCGATTCTCAGAAATTTTTAATCACTTAAATCGTCTTAATACCAACTATAGTTACATTAGCAGTATCAGAGTTTTACAAAGTCTTTATAAAGAACTTTTAAGTCTTGAAACCTTGGACTTTAAAGGCCAACCACTAAAAGGACTTCAGATAATGGGGATGCTGGAGTCGCGTGTTTTAGATTTTGAAACTGTCATTATTGTGTCAGTAAATGAGGGAGTCTTGCCCGCGGGTAAGACCAATAATTCCTTTATCCCTTTTGATGTTAAAATTGAAAACGGACTGCCCACTTACAAAGAAAAAGATGCTGTTTACACCTATCATTTTTATCGATTGCTTCAGCGCGCTAAGAATGCGCATATTATTTATAATACTGAGCCCGATTTATTAAGTGGAGGAGAACGAAGTCGTTTTATAACTCAACTAGAGTTTGAGGCGCACCACCAACTCGATCATAAAATAGTAATTCCCGAGACCCCACAAATCACACCCCAGTTATTAAGTGTAAAAAAGACTCCTGAAATCATCTCAAAACTCAGAAGTATAGCTGAAAAAGGCTTTTCACCTTCCTCTCTGACACAATACATTCGCAATCCGATCGACTTTTATAATCAGAAAATTTTAGGAGTCAAAGTAGACGACTTATTAGAAAAAACGGTTGCTGCCAACACATTTGGAAGTATTATTCACAACACATTGGAAGCATTTTATAAGCCTTTAATTGGACTTACTTTGGAAGCATCAATGTTGACAGCGTTAGAGCCTAAAATAGATGCAACTGTCAGCTACTATTTTAAAGAACTCTATAAGGAGGGTGACATCACTCAAGGGCTTAATCTTATCAGTTTTGAAATTGCCAAACGGTATGTCTCAAATTTTTTATCCTATGAGCTTTCGTGTATTCATAGGGGCGACGAAGTCACAATAGAAGCGATCGAATCTAAAATGGCGGTTACCATTGATATCCCCGAACTTCAAACTCCGATTCAATTGATTGGAACGATAGATCGAATTGATGTATGCAATGGAACACGTAGAATTATTGACTACAAAACTTCTCAGGTGTCTCAATCGGAAATGGAGTTGGTACATTGGGACGATATCACAAGCGACTATAAGACTCACAGTAAAAGCTTTCAGATCATGACCTATGCGTATATGCTATATACTGAAACCTCTTTTACAACGCCTGTTGAAGCGGGGATTATTTCCTTCAAAAACTTAAAATCTGGATTGTTAAAGTTTGCTAAGAAAGATAAGCCTGGGGCGTATGCTCAAAAAACAAGCTTAGTGTCTCCAGACTTTTTAGCTCGTTACGAACACGAACTCAAAACACTCATCTTAGAGCTTTTTAATCCGGATATAGATATTGTCGAAAAAGAAGTTTAAATGGTCGTTAAAGAGCTAAATAAAGTTATTACAGGGTCACATGGTTTGCCAATTCTCTTAGATGTTTTTTATAATAATAATGTAGCGCATGCGCCACTCATCATTTTTTGCCATGGCTATAAAGGTTTCAAAGACTGGGGCGCATGGAATTTACTTTCAGAAACCTTTTCGGATAAAGGAGTGGCCGTTATGAAATTCAATTTTTCTCACAATGGCGGTACCATTGAGCAGCCTATTGATTTTCCAGATCTTGAAGCGTTTGGAAATAATAATTATACAATTGAATTGGAGGATTTGAATCAGGTATTGAATTGGGTAGAATCAAACTATGCAAAACATCCCTATATAGACATCTCTAATATTATTCTAGTTGGTCACAGTCGTGGCGGTGGTATTGTTACCATAAAGGCAGCCGAAGACCTCCGAATTAAAAAACTTGTGAGTCTTGCTGGAGTTTCGGATTTCAAATCAAGATTTCCTAAAGGGTTGGATCTTGAGACATGGGAATCTAATGGGGTACGATTTGTTATGAATGGGCGGACTAAGCAACAGATGCCTCATTACTATCAGTTTTATGAAAATTTTATAGCGAATGAAACCAGACTTACAATTCAAGTTGCTGCAGAAAGTCTAAAGTTGCCCCATTTAATTATTCATGGAGATGCTGACACAAGTGTGGATGTAAAAGAGGCGTTAGTATTACACACATGGCATTCAGAGAGCCAACTGGTGTTACTAGAAGGTGCGAACCACGTATTTGGAAGCAGTCATCCGTGGACATCTAACGAATTACCCCTGTATTTACAGCAAATTCATTTAAAAATTAGTCATTTTATTAACAATTTACATTAGTTCTTAAAAAAAAGAGCATTTATCTGATATTTTTTTTGGAAAGAATAAACTAATTTTTGTAATTTGGACTAAATTAAATATATATTATGGGATATTCATTCAAAAATAGTAAAGGAAAGACGTATTTTTTACACACTAAAGATGTAATTCTTAAAGGTGGTAGAGAACAAACTATCTATTATTTCGCTAAAGATGAGCGTGATAATACATGTGATCTTCCTGCTGGGAAAAAGATTGTTGAAAATGAAAAAACAGGATTACCTTTTGTGAAAAAGGCTTAATAAGTTTTTCAATCTTTAAAATTTAAAGCCCGCTCTATGAGTGGGCTTTTTTTATACAATGAATACAATATTTACATAATTGCTCATTACTACAATCAAACTAAAAACCAATAAGTCATTCCTACTAATCACACAAAAGTGAAGATGCATTGTGGGAGAAGCCTATTTACTCCATAGAATCAATCTAAGAGATCAATTATATTTCTAATCAGCTCTCTTTTTGTAGTTCATTGACAAGCACTGTAAATCACATTTTAAAAATGTAAAAACAAACGAAATATTCGAAGCTTAAAAAACCATGTTAGGGATTATAGACAACGAAGATAGAAAGCCATTTTAACACTATTTTGGAGGCTCTTCAGGTTTTTGCCTCAGACTACTTTGCCGATTTTGCCTCTATAGCAATTACACCCTTTTTTCTGGTCTTATAACAGAATAAAGCATGATTAAGCAAATAGCAAAATGCATATACCCAAAATGACGAGGGACATTAATATCTTCTATTAAAACTAGAATTCCTTGACAAACATTTGCTGTTATAATTCCATATCCAATTTTTCGATTCAGGGCAACCACTAGGCTGTTTCTATCACTATCATAAGCTCTTATTGGTAGGGTGATAACCACTTGTACTATAAATACCATTATAATAACTAGATGAAATATATTACTATCTTCTGCATAGTTAAATAGCTCCCCCATTATTGGTAATGTGCTGAAAAAGCAAACGCCAAAGAGTAAGACTTCCCTTTTTTGTTTTATAGCACCATATAAAGCTACTAAGATAAGTATGAAACAAATAAACGTTGCTCCAATTTCAATACTAGGATTCATGAGAGGCTTAGTAGACGGGTTTAAATACATTTAATTAAAATATAATACAATTTTTAATGCTTATAATCAAATTAAATTTCATCCTATGCTAAGAGCTATAAATTAAATAAGTTGTTATCGAAAAGTAGTTCATTGTCGCCCTTTGATTTAAGTTTTGTATTTTTATAAAAACTTAATTTTTTTTATAAGGATTTAAAAAAATCCATTTTAAAGAACGCTTATAAAACGATCATGAAACGAATCCAAAAGTTATTTTTTGCGTCATTATTTTTAGCGCTTTACTTTGGTTGTTCAAAAGACAATCCAGAAGAACAAACGCAAATAACGGACCCAGAAATAGTGGATGCTTACGAAGCTTTAAATGTTTCTTATGGTCCGGATGAAAATCAAGTTTTTGATATTTACCTCCCAGAAAATAGAACCCATACCACTAAAATTCTTATTTTGATTCATGGTGGTAGTTGGATTTCAGGTGATAAAATGGATATGAATGCCATCAAGGTGTTTGTCTCAGATCTTCACCCAAATGTGGGGATTATTAACATGAACTACACTTTAGCAGATGTGAACAACCCTCCAATCCCTATGCAGACAGATGATATTTCGGCGGTAGTTGATTATATTTCTACCAATAAATCTTCACTTATTGTAAGCGAGGATATTGGTTTTATAGGAGTGAGTGCGGGTGCTCATTTATCAATGCTCTGGAGTTATGCTTATGATGACAATAACCAAGTTGATATGGTTTGTAGTATTGTTGGCCCAGCGAACTTTACAGACCCTGCTTATTATGACAACCTTTTATATCAGCCAATCTACCAGTTGTTTGGAAATCCATCTATCGAATTTTTAGAGTCTGCGAGCCCTTATCATAGAGCGACTATAACTTCGCCACCAACTTTGTTGTTTTATGGTGGGGTGGATCCTTTAGTCCCAACCTCCCAAGGCTTTGACATGGATGCAAAACTTACATCCCTAGGGGTTACTCATGAGTTTCATTTTTATCCAGAAGAAGGCCACGGCTGGGATGGAGATAATTTGACTGATACAACCTCAAAAATCTCAACCTACATTGATACCTTCATCGATACTGAATAATTTTACATATAACCAAGCCCTAAATTGAGATCTCTAAAATAATTACATGCTCATTTTTTTAAATTAACAATCCTCTATTTTTGATTAATTCAACTAAATTTATTGAGGTAAAACATCCGTTTTACTGGATTTGTGATACATACATTTTTATAGTTTTATTTATTTCATAATTTATTCATACATTTAAGCATAATATTAAAATTTAAATTTTATGGAAACTATCTCAATTTTGGCACAACTTATTGTTGCATTGTCAGTAATTATTGTATGGGTTTTTAGGTATGAAAATATTGTTTTAGAATTTAAACAATATGGCTTGTCTAGTTTGGTAAGAAATGCAGTTGGTGCTTCAAAAATTGCGTTGGCTACAGTCTTAATTTTAGGGTTATGGTATCAAGAATTTTTAATTCCTGCCTCTCTTTTAATGGCGTTTTTAATGCTTAGCGCCCAATATTTCCATATGAAAGTAAAAAATCCTTTTGTGAAATTCATCCCATCTTTTGCACTATTAGTTTTGTGCTTATTTATTGCGGCCTTTAATTACGGTTTATTATAAATAATGGATTTAAACCTTAGTATCCTTTTATTTTCGGCAATTTCGTTTTTGTTTTATGGTATAACCTCTTTTTTCTCAAAGAGAATGTTGTCCGAATATGCCCGCTGGGGCTATAAAGATTATCGGATTTTGTTAGGGTGTTTACAATTCTTAGGAGGAATTGGTTTACTTGTAGGAATAGTCAATTCAACATTGCTTACTGTAGCTTCCTTTTTGTTAACCTTTATGATGATCACGGCTGTTTTTGTGAGAATCAAAATCAAAGACAGTATCACGCAGATGTTTCCAGCTATTTTATATACAGTATTAAATTTTATAATTTTATATAAATCAATGGCTTAACTTAGCGTCAATAAAATTAACTATAAACGTTATTTTGACTTATCGATGGGAAATCTGCCTTGATTTCCGATGCCATCCATGTCAAGTTCATCGTAAGCATTTTGATGTTCATTGCGTTGTATTTTATGTTGTCTCGAAATAATCGTAAGCAAAAAATAAACGTACACTATAAAGATAATAAACCCGAAAATAAATATTAGTAAATTCATTTTTTTCTTCTTTGTCTTATGGCAATGGAAAGTGATAAAATCGACGGAACCCAAATTCCTACAAAAATCCCTTCTAGTTTATTTCCAGTAAACCAAAGTGTAACAGACATCAAAAAAGAGATGAATGCAAGTATGATAGGATAGTAGGTTTCAATAAAATCTTTCATTGTTTTTTTCTCAAAAATAAGTAAGATTAAGTGTAAATGTGTTACAAAACTCATAAAATTTTAATGGATATGTTAAAATTAACCTTTAATTATTAAGTTTTTATCAGAAATTAAATCAGGGTTTTTCCTGACTTTATAAATGTTAAATTGGGGCAGACTTCTTATTAAAAAAAAGTTCTCGCTGGTCGGTTTCCAACCGATTGAATGTAAAAAATACTTAGTATTAAGTTTTTGTGATCGCTTTTGAATTATGAAAACCCACCACTTGCAGCAGCGTTTTCAGAAAGTTGTTGTTGTTTCATTGAGAACAATGCACAAATCAAAAGAACACAGTCAGTACTGTCTTTATCTTTAAACTCTACTTCTATATGTTCCTTCCATTTTTTTAAAGCGTAATGGATTGTTAAAACTTGAGTTTCGCCATTTTCACAAAGGATATAGTCTCGTTCTGACCCATACCATTTTCCAACTTTTTCTTTTTTTAACCAATACTGAAGTTGTGATGAATGGTGCTTAAGAGTTATTTTAAAGCCGGACTTAAAGCTCTAGCAGATGTCTCCAATCTGCCGTCCACTTTCCAAAACAATAAAGGAGGTGCTCCAAAACTTTTTCTTTTTTATTTCGTAGGTTTTGTTGTTGTGAAAGAAACGTATTTCAGAAGAATACCATTTTGGACGAATCCCTTTTACAAGGACTTTGTCACCATCAATGATTTGAAATTTCTTATAGTTTTTTTCAGTTTCAACTTGCATAGGATTAAAAGGAGATCTGTAAGTGTTTTAAAATGTAAAAAAGTTTAATTGCAGTCAGATCCTAACCTTACTAAATTATGTCTGTCGGCATGCTCTGGATCTTGAAAGTTAATTCGATCCCCATCACATTCAAATATAAGCGGTAGAATTTGAACATTGCCAAAATTCAAATCAATAGTAAGGGTATCATTTTGAAATGTGTATTCATGAGTTCCAGGTATTGCATCAGCAGTATTTAAGGATTCCCAAAACTCTACACTGTAATCTTCTGAATCGTTGTAATAGGTATATCTTGTACCGTCCATAAACTCGTACATCGTATTAGGCAAATTTGCCGTTACATCATATAACCATTTCCCTTCAACTGTGGGAGCTAATAATGGAGTTTCGTCAGAACTTTGATCCTCATCGGAATTGCTTTCACAGCCCATAAGAGCAAATAGAACGAAACTTAGTAAAAGTAATTTTTTCATAACATCTTATTAAGTCTCGAAGATACCAAAAATGAATTATATGAAAAATATTTAGTAATTAGGCGAAATAAGCTTAGAAAACAGCTTTTTCCCAAAGCGTCCTCTGTTAAGAAAAACATGCTAATTTGCATAAGGAAAATTATACATTAAGTGTAAAAGACAAAATAATTAAATCAACTTTCACTAACTTTAGCCAATGGTTCAAACATTTGTAAACAAACACTCTAAAGGGATGACAAAATATTTAATAATAATTTTAATGATTCTCGGGTTTCAATCGTGTGTTGGTGCTCAGAAAGACAGCGAATTATTTACTATTTATTTAGTTAGACATTCAGAAAAAGATCTCACATCGAATAACCCATCAGACCCTCCACTTTCCCAATGTGGTGAACAAAGATCAGAGAATCTAAGTAATTTTCTTAGAGACGTAAATCTTGATGTCATATACAGTTCTAATTATATCCGGACTCAAAACACGGCACTGCCAACGGCGCAGTCTAAGGGATTGGAGGTTGCTGAATACAATCCTCAAGAACTTGAAGATTTTTCACAATTATTAATTGCTAATAAACAAGATGCGCTTGTAGTTGGGCATAGTAACACCACAGGGGTTTTAGCGGGGTTATTGGTTGGCGAAGAAATCGGTGCATTTGATTTAGATATTTATGATCGTGTTTATCAAGTATTAATTTACAAAAATAGCGGTCGGTTTCAGTTATTACATACCTCCTTTGATTGCAGGGATTAAGCACACAGATTGCGGGTAAACTACAACTTTTAAGGATTAATTTTGTTTAATCTTTTAATAAATAATTAAACAAAATATTCCAAAAAAACGTTTTTTCATTGTTTTTAAGAATTGCCGTATTCCTTAGTTTTCTTCTTATTTAGATATATCTTTTTGGTTTTCAGCTATAAAATATTTGTGGACGGTTCGATTAAAGGTTAAACATTTGTATATTTAAACTTTACAACTGAATTAACCAAACTTTTTTTCAATGCCAAAGAATTTTATAAGCTCACTTATTTGTTTATTTTCTTTTTGTAGTTTTTGTTATGCTCAACCCGTCACAATCGACAACTATTCTGTGAATGGTCTCGGGCAAGTACAATTATCAATTGAAGCTCAAGCAAGCAAATATTATGTGCTTCATGCACAGCACAGTTCAACCTATAATTGGGCCGTTTCAATGACTCTAGGCGTGAATGGAACCATGATCATCTCTGAGTCCCTTTCAGCATATCCATTAGAAAACTATTCTATCACAGCCCACGACATTTCGGCACCCGATGATTATGATGGAGATGGAATAAACGACATTATAGAATTCAACAATATGCCTACGGATTCGCCTTTTAATTTTGCAGAACCTATTGCAATTAATGATGGAGCCACCTCAATTCCGGATGCGGATACCTTTTTGGAGTTGGCCACCGTAAATAATGTGGGTTGGGCACCATTTCTTGACGATCAATTGTATGTGAAGTTTGGTATTCTTAATAGAGACACAGACAATCCGCAGGTCTATTTTATAAATAGCAATACCTACACCATTCACGCAAGCTTTTGGAGTGGAATTGGAGCCTCAGTCACAGGGGATGATGGCTCCGGAGAGATTGTTTTTAATCCAAACGACATCCTTCCAAACGGCGTTATTGGCAGTTATTCTTTCAATTTTTCTTTTGGAGATGCCTATAATTTTGAAGCGACCCAAAGAACCTATGAATTATTGGCAGCTAGTATGCCTTTTCTTCAAAATAACATGAACCACTTTATTGGACAGTCCGACGAAAACGACCACATCAATAATTATGCAGATGATTTTGTGGGCACGAGAGTTGAGGTTGTTTTAGAATCGGATGTTTTCGCGGAAATTAATTACATCCCTTTCCACGAAGCTGAAGGCTACGGGTTCTTTAAACACATGACGGATCTTAATGAAACTCCTGGTAGTCGAGACATTGTTCTTTATGATGCCTTACCAAATTCATTGCCAAGAGTTGGAGGAATTATAACTTCTGTTATACAAACCCCTTTATCACATGTTAATTTAAGAGCGATTCAAGATAATGTTCCCAATGCATATATTGCAAACCCGTTATTGAATGACGATATCGCAAATCTACTAGGGGGCTATGTTTATTATAAAGTAGAAAACGAGCAGTACGAAATTCGAGAAGCCACTTTAACCGAAGTAAATAACTGGTATGAAGATCTAAGACCAACCGAACCGCAAATCCCAATTAGAGATTTGAGCATCACCGAAATCATGCCTTTAGATGATATTAGTTTTGAAATGTCAACCGCGTTTGGAGCAAAGTGTTCCAATGTTGCTACCATGAGATCCTTTGACCTTCCTTCGGGAACAATTCCCGATGGTTTTGGAATTCCATTTTACTACTATGATGAATTTATGAAGTTCAATAACTTTTATCAGGAAGTACAAGTCATGATAGACAATCCTACATTTCAAACGGATTTAAACTTTCGTATTGACCGTCTCAAAGACCTTAGAAGAGCCATTAAAGACGCTCCAATGCCGCAATGGATGATGGATGATCTACAAGCCATGCATGATGCTTTTCCTGTTGGGACAGCCGTTAGGTGTCGATCGAGCACGAACAATGAGGATTTACCCGGATTTAGTGGTGCTGGACTATACACCTCTAAAACCCAATACCTAGACGAAGGCCATATCTCTAAATCGATTAAACAGGTCTATGCTAGTATGTGGAATTTTAGAGCCTATGAAGAAAGGGATTTTTATCGAGTAGATCATTTTGTAGCCGCAATGGGCCTGTTGTGTCACCCCAATTTTCAAGGAGAACAATCCAATGGAGTTGGAATTAGTATCGATCCAATCTACGAGACAGAAGGCACCTTTTATCTAAACACCCAAGTCGGAGAGTCCTTGATTACAAATCCCGACCCGAATTCGGTCCCAGAAGAACTTTTAATATATGAAGATCCCGAACAAGGGGGAGGGTATCTCGTGCTCAGGCTGTCCAACTTAGTCAACCCAGGCGAATTGGTAATGGATCAAGTTTATATCGATCAAATGAGAGAATTTCTCAGTGTTATTCATGATGGGTTTGAAATACTTTATAACGTTGTAGGCGCAGAAGGTTTTGGAGTAGATATCGAATATAAGGTTACAGCACAAGATCAATTGATCATAAAACAAGCAAGGCCATGGGTTTCGTTTTGGGCAAATATTAATGCCGATAACGACTTGGGGGTTATTGCAATTGTCGAGCCTCAGTCATCCTCTAGTCTCGGAAATAGCGAGCTTGTCACAGCTACGATTGCCAATCAAGGTTTAAATGCCATGAGTAATTTTGATATCGAGCTTGTTGTAGACGGTCAATCGATGGAAACAATTACGATACCGCAAGCAATTCAACCTTTTAGTGAAGCAGATTTTCAGTTTTCAGTCCCGCAAGATTTTTCAGCTATTGGAGAATATAATGTCACAGCAATTGTGAGCCATCCAGATGATGAATACGAAAATAATGATACTTTAAATGTTGTTTTAAGTAAAGTTCATGAATTAGACGGCGCGATTTCAGTTGGAGAGATTGCAGTTGTTTGTGATGAGGTCGTCGAAGTGGACGCAATCGTTACCAACAATGGAGCATCAACCATCTCCGAGTTACAAATTGAGGTTGTCGTTAATGGTTCAGTTGTAGAGGTTATAAATACCTCTGTGGACATTGCATTCCAAGAGCAAGAAACGGTAACAGTTGTGATTGATGACAACCTTCAACAAAACAACAACATTACACTAAACGTATTAAACATCAACACTCAAGAAGATCAAGATTTAACCAATAATTCGGTTTCTACAACGACAAGCCTTGACTCTAACTATGATACAATCACGTTAGTGATCAATGCGGATAATTATGCTGGAGAAACATCCTGGAAGCTTCTGGACGAAGCGAACGAAATTATATCCACAGGCGCTTTAAGTTCCAACGATTCTAACTCGGTATATAGTGAAGACATTTGTGTGGATTATACGTCCTGCTTCTCTTTGTATTTTTACGACTCTTATGGAGATGGAATTTGCTGTGCTTATGGCGAAGGGAATTTTCAGGTCTTGGATGCTTCAGGAAACACAATTCTTACAAATGACGGTGAATTTGACAACTTTGCAAAAGAAGTCTTTTGTCTTGATGAATCGGGATGTGAGATTACAGCGGAGGTTAATGTAACGCACGCAACGTCTTCTTCTGCTAATGATGCTGTGATCACAATAAATACAAGTACTGGGATGAGTCCTTTCCAATATAGCATTGATGGAGGAGAAACTCTCTCCGATTCAAATACCTTTGTTAATTTACCACCAGGAGATTATAATGTATTTGTTCTGGGTGCTACGGGACTTTGCTCTTTTCAGGAAATCGTTTCGGTTGAAGCCTGTGATTTTTCTTCAGTCGATATCGAAGCGACTTCAGTTTCTTCTGTGGTTTCAACAAACGGCTCTATAGTCATTACTCCAACTTCAGGAGAGGGTCCTTATCAATACAGTATTGATGGAGGTCAAACTTTTAGCCAAAACAATGTGTTTTCCAACTTAGCTGTAGGCGACTATAATGTTGTTGTAAAAGATATTGCAGACATCTGTATATATGAAGTAGGGGTGCCTATTGAAGTTGAAGGATTGGTCATTAATGAAATTAATTACAGCTCAAGTACTGCTTTTAACGCTGGTGATTGGATTGAATTATACAACCCAAAAGCAATAACCATTGACATTTCAAATTGGCAAATAAAAGACGACAATAACACTCATGTATTTATCATTCCAGAGGGAACTCAAATAGCTGGAAATGGATTTTTGGTCATCGTCAAAGATGCGGCTGCTTTTAGTAGTGTCTTTCCAAACATTCCTTATATAGGGGAGTTGGACTTTGGATTTGGAGGGTCGGATGCCGTTAGAGTGTACAATTCCGACAGTAAACTCATGGACGATGTGTTCTACGATTCCATAGCACCTTGGCCAATCTGTGCCGATGAAACTGGTAACACCTTGGAGTTGATGTCACCAGATTTAGACAATGCGTTGCCAGGGAGTTGGAGTTGTATTAATGACAATGGAAGCCCTAATGCCGTCAATAGTCCAGGACTTTCTGTTGAAGTCGTGGACTCAAATTCGATTGCACTGTATCCAAACCCTGTTAAAAACACGCTATACATTAAAGGAAATTCAGGAAGTTACGACATTGAAGTGTATTCAATCCTCGGACAGCGCGTTATGACTGCTTTCGATGTTAATGAAATAGATGTAAGGTCGTTTAATGAAGGTATTTACTTGATACGTGTAAGTACTAAAAACGGAACTACTGTAAAACGCTTTATCAAGTTTTGATATAAAACTTGATAAAGCATTTAATTTTTAAATGAGGTTTAGAGCTCACTGAATTAAAGGAAGAAGATATGTCTATGGGTTAAGCCAATTTTTTGTTTTCGAACATCACTGCCTTAATATTATACACCCATCATTAATCACAAGGCCCCTCTTCATATGCTATAACACCGCTCCAATTCATAGCCTTACAACTGTTATCGAATGTTACTCCATCACACCCACAAACAGGTTCAAAAATCTCTATACACACCATTTCTAAATCAATCAGAAATTCATCAACACACATATTGGGTGTGTATTCATTATCATCCCTACTAGAGTAAGCAAAGATGAGTAAAGCCGAGAGTAAGAGTTTTTTTTATAGCATAAAGTTTTTTAGAATAAACCACTACAGATTTTTTCATTTAGTTACAGGGGTCTGTAAGTGATGTTCTTAAATAGGTTTCTGGATAATCTGGATCATCTGAATACTCAACAGTTAGGTTGTTCCCATTATTTGAAGCTGTTACTGTTACAACCAATGACTGTGCCTAGTTTTATCAAATCTCACCTACATAAAAAAAGTTTAAATGACAATGTTTTTACTGGAGATCAAAGCAGTAGAAACCCAGATTATTTTAAAACACTGTGGAGCAGATACAAGAAACAAACTAAGCTTTTGAAGGAAGGACAAACATTGTACTCATTTAGACACTCTGGGGCTATAGAAATCTTTAAGAGAACAGGCTCTATAACCAAGCTACAGAAAGCAATGGGGCATTCATCTATAAATGTAAGTTTAACCTATTTAAGGGGTTTAGAAATAGCTGAACTGAAGGAAGAGGATATGCCTATGGTTTAGTTACACTCAGAATTTAATCTAAACAAACTGTATCCAGGTGTTTCAAAGTATGCCTCTCCACCATCACATTCAAATTTAATTGTAGTAACTAATTCATTACCAAAATTTAAATCAACCGTTAGGACCTCATTTTCATATGTATAATTAAGAGGGTTCGGAATATGATTTCCATCATTTGCTTCATAGGAGTTAAATAACGCATTACAATCACCTTCAACACAATAATAAGTGTATCGTAACCCATCTTTATAAAGATACATTGTATTTCCCTCTGGTATCATTCCTTCGATAAGCCATTTACCTTCAATTGAATAATCTGGTACTGGCAAACTTTCTGAATCATTTTCACAACTCATAATGAGAAAAGCAAATAATAATGGTAATAATAATTTTTTCATAATTTAATGTGTTTTTAAAAATAAATAAGTTGCAATTTACAACAAATGTCCGTTAAATAATCTCTATTTATGTGGTTTAGAAATAGCTGAATTGAAAGAGGAGGATATGCCTATGGTTTAGTTACAGTCAGAGCTTAACCTCCAAAGTTTACCACTATTTTCAAAATATATTTTACCCCCATCACATTCAAATGTAACTATCTCTTGTATTCCATCTATGATTACAGTATATCCATCATATGTATAAGAATCGGTACCTGGGATTCTATCTGAACTATCTAATGAGTTCCAAAATGCATCAGTACAAGGATTAACCCCATTACAGTCTCCGTAATATGTGTATCTTTTTCCATCTAAATATTCATACATTGTATTTGCATCTGTTCTATTTTCAGATGGCGACCATAGCCATTTACCTTCAACTGTATAAGCTGGTAATGGGTTGTCTTCTGAATCGTTTTCACAACCCATAACAAAAAGAGCAAAGAATAATGGTGCTAATAATTTTTTCATAATTTAATGTGTTTTTAAAAATAAATAAGTTGCAATTTACAACAAATGTCCGTTAAATAATCTCTATTTACGAGGTTTAGAACTCCCTGAATTGAAGGAGGAGGATATGCCTATTTTTTAGGTTTTAAGGACTCAAGCCAAACAAGTATAGTAGCTACTATAATACCTGCCCAAATAAACAGCTCAGCTATACTAATATCATAAACTCTCCAAATAATAAATGACAGGGTGCTTATTGTCAAGGATGTGATACAAGCAATCTTATATGATTTTTTCATATTCTAAATATAGTAATTAATTTAATTTTAACCTGTTTAAGATATTTAGAACTCCCTGAATTGAAGGAAGATATGCCTATGGTTTAGTCCCCTAAAAGAATTGTACCAACAATCATTGATATAAAAATTAAACCAGAAATAAAAAGAACTATTTTAGTTATCTTTTTTTGTTTTTCACTCCCAGCGTCCTCGACACCATATCTATCATAATCGTTAAAACCATTCATACTTTTTTATCAAATATAATAAAAGTAAACAAACCAAATTAAGAGGTTTAGAAATAACTGAACTGAAAGAGAAAAATATGCCTATGGTTCAAGTATGCGTAATATTATATACTTGTGGTTTATCACAACGCTGTTCCTGCCAATAGCACTCCAATCGCAAGAGCTCCAATTGCGAACGAAAGATATGTACGTCCAGCTGTTTTCCAAATTGAAAACTTTCTAACTTTCACTTCGTTAATTTCATCCACAGAAATTTCTTGTAGTTGCCCATTAGTATCTACAGTCAATGTTTGCTCATTTTTAGAAACTAAGGTTCCTTTAACATTTATTCCTCCAATACCCTTTA
>JABHDE010000067.1 GCA_018673215.1 Formosa sp.
CAAAGGAACAGACACCTATGTGGATGTTGTTGAAGGTATGCAGTTCGATCGTGGATACCTCAGTCCATATTTTGTAACTGATTCCGATAAAATGATTGCCGATCTTGAAAATCCGTACATTTTGTTATTTGATAAGAAAATTTCTAATCTTCAGGAAATCCTTCCAATTTTGGAACCTATTGCCCAATCTGGAAGACCACTGCTTATTATTGCCGAGGATGTTGAAGGTCAAGCCCTAGCAACTTTGGTCGTAAACAAGCTTCGTGGAGGTTTAAAAATTGCTGCCGTAAAAGCACCTGGTTTTGGCGATAGACGTAAGGCGATGTTAGAAGATATAGCAATCTTAACTGGTGGTACAGTTATTTCCGAAGAACGCGGATTCTCTCTTGAAAATGCAGATTTAGAAATGCTTGGAACTGCTGAAACGGTAACTATTGATAAGGACAACACTACAATAGTAAATGGATCTGGAAAGGCCTCAGATATCAAAGCGCGAGTCAATCAAATAAAAAGCCAGATTGAAAGTACTACAAGTGATTACGATAGAGAAAAGCTTCAAGAGCGCTTGGCTAAATTAGCTGGTGGGGTCGCTGTTCTTTATGTTGGTGCAGCTAGTGAAGTAGAAATGAAAGAAAAGAAGGACCGTGTAGACGATGCCTTGCATGCCACACGTGCTGCAGTTGAAGAAGGTATTGTTGCAGGTGGTGGCGTTGCACTTGTTCGTGCACAAAAAACACTAGAAAAAATCACTAATGTTAATCTTGATGAGGTTACTGGAATTCAAATAGTTTCTAGAGCGATAGAAGCACCATTACGTACTATTGTTGACAACGCTGGAGGCGAAGGAAGCGTTGTTATCAACAAAGTTCTAGAAGGCAAAGGAGATTTTGGCTACGATGCCAAGGCAGATACTTATGTAGACATGCTAAAAGCAGGAATCATTGATCCAAAGAAAGTAACACGGGTTGCTTTAGAAAATGCTGCATCTGTAGCGGGGATGATTCTTACTACTGAATGCGCCCTAATAGACATCAAAGAAGACGCTCCTGCAATGCCCCCAATGGGTGGCGGAGGAATGCCTGGAATGATGTAATTTATAAGTAAACTATAAAAAAAGCGCTTCCATTTGAAGCGCTTTTTTTATGAAATCAAATTAGTTTGATTTATGATCAGCCTTGATTTGCTCATCTCGATACTTACAACATGGATGCAGATCGTTATAAGCCTCATCGGTTGCCTTAAAGCCCTTAGAATCGTGACCGACTTGAGCTACTTTTGACTTAATAGTCGTTATATCCACTTTTCGTTCATCAAAGATCAAATTCAAATTATGAGTTTCTACATTCCAAACCGCAGATTTAACCCCTTTAACCTTAAGGCAAGCTTTTTCAATTCTTTTTTTGCACATCATGCAAACACCATCGACTTCAAAGTTAGCTTTAGCATTTTTATTTTGCGCAAATCCTATGGAAGTTAACATCGTAAATAGTATAGTATATTTTATTGTTTTCATTGTTATTATTTTATTTAATTTAATTTAAATCGTAATCCAGTATAGTACATGCTTCCAAATATTGGGCCGTACACAAAAGTACTATCAAAATTTGATCCAAATGGATCGTCAGGACTTAAAATAGGATTATTTTGCCTTGTATTTGTTATATTTTCGCCCCCAATGTAAACCTCGAATTGATCTGAAAAAACCCTAGTTAATTGCAGATTAAGCGTCGAAAACGAAGGTGAATAGTTGGGCAAACGAAATTCTTCAGTACTTTGTATTGTTGATGGAAAACGTTGCGCGCCCAACCAATTGAAGGTACTGTCAAATTTCCAAAGACGCCCCATATCGGTCGCTTTGGACTGATAGGACACATTTGCAAAAATACGATGCTTTGGCGTAAGCGGTTGCTCCAATTCACCATTGTTATATTGTGTCTTTATATCGTAATATTTGTATGCAGATTTAAAATCCAAGCGATCGATTGGGGTGTAGTTAAATTCAAACTGCAAACTATGCGCATGACTATTACCGTCAAGGTTATAAAAATTAACTTCTGTTGGTGTTTCATAATCAACTACAACCTGATTTTGAAAATCTGTTTTATAATAATCCAGTGCCACATCGGCTTTACGTTCAAACAACACAAATCCTTGTAAAAAAGATACTCCGTAATTCCATGCAATCTCAGGATTTAAGCCATAAATAGGGCCATTACTATCCAAAATATTGATGCTTCGAGAAGACACAAAGAGCTTTTGATTCTCTGTAAAAATATTGGCCGAACGTTTTCCACGGCCAAAAGAAAAGCGCAAAGCGGAATTTGCCCAAGGCGTATATCTTGCGTGTAAGCGCGGCGTGACGAAAGTCCCCATAAGATTGTGGTAATCTACGCGTACTCCAGCTGTTAGGTTGAGGTTGTCTAAATTATCGAATGAATATTCGAAAAATCCACCAAGCGAATTTTCTATTCTAGAATAATTAAATGCATTTACAAACTCTACATAAGCGTCATGTGAGAAACTAATTCCTGTTTTGACTTTATGGCGCGAATCGCTTATAATGGAGTTGTAAACTAAATTAGAGTAAAAACTTCTGTGTGCAATGTCATATTTCCTATTACCGAAATAAGAATCTTGTTTATGATAACTGTAGGCCATTTGAAGTCCCAAACTTTGATATGGAAGTTCAGGGTTTACATAGCCAATTTTAGCTGAAAGCTCATGTCGTATTGTGTTCACTTCGCTTCCCCAAACACTGCCTCCGTATTTGTGGAGTGAAGGATTATAAGCAATTTGACCAGACTGTTTTTGATCGTCCAAAAAACGTATATTTAAAAAGCTAATCAACCCCTTTTCAGGATTGAGGTATTGCCACCTATTCATAATGTTAATTTGATTGCCAACAGGAAGATCTAAAAAAGAATCATCGTTGTTATCAAATTTCTCTCCACGTTTGTCAGCATGTATATATACTCCAGAACTCCATTTGTCGGTCAACTTAACATTGAAATGTGTATTGAGTTCAAGACGTCCATTTACTGAGCCATATGCATTTACAAATAGCTTATTGTCGGTCAATGGTTTGACCAATTCCGCATTAATCTGACCAACAATACTTTCGAAGCCATTGGTAACACTTCCAGCACCTTTTGTGAGTTGAATACTTTCTACCCAAGTTCCAGGGATAAAACTTAGACCATAAGCCTGGGCTGCGCCTCTAACACTGGGCACGTTCTCAGTAGTAATTAAGATGTAGGGACTGGAAAGACCCAACATTTTGATTTGCTTGGTTCCAGAAATTGCATCAGAAAAATTTACGTCTATGGACGGATTGGTTTCAAAGCTTTCTGAAAGATTACAACAAGCCGCTTTTAACAATTCATCACTACTTATAGTCATAATATTTTGAGCGGCAAGATATGAAGTGGCTGTCGCTTTTTTTCGCGTTTTTATAGTGACCTCACTTAAATCGTCTGTAGGCAACAATATGACTTTTATGAAATCAGAGGATCCATCAACATCTATTGTAACGGTTTTATATCCAATATAGCTGATAATTAGTTGTTTGTACGAGGTGTTATAGGGTAGTGTGAAATTTCCATCTAAATCTGAAATGGTACCAATGGAAGTTCCTTTCCAAATAACATTAGCTCCAGAAACAGAAATTTGTGTGCCATCTGATGATGGACTCATAATTATTCCTTCAATTTTGTCTTGGGCAAAAATGAAAATTGGCAAGAAATAAATGAAGCAAAAAAGATTTTTCATTCTAAGTTTTTTAGATTATTTTTTAAAAAATTAAGTACAGAAGACGGTACTAAACAAACATCCAAAATCATTTGGATGACTGAAAATTAATCCAATATCAGATGAGAAAAACTTGATCTCTCACTTGAATATCTGTAATTAGAGGTGGGGGAACATGGGTTATGTATGAACCTTTCGTCGTGTTTTTATAAATATAATCAACTGGAATATTTATTGTTGATTCAAACACAAAATAGGAAAGTGTCGAAAATGGCGACGAGAGTGCCTTCTCGTACTCGTTAAACCCTTCGACTGTAATAGCAAGAATTGAACAACAAGAGGTTTGAAAAAGCTGTGAATTTTTATCAATTGTACGAACAAAGCCACAGCAACTTTCAATTGCTGAATCAGCGGAGGCTTCAGCCGTGTACGGCTGACAAGGATTCTTTTCTACCTTGAAAGAAAATGAAGCCAACACCACGGCGAGTGCCATAAACAAAGATGCTATTTTAAAACATAAACTTGTTTTCATATTACAAAGTTATGAATTTCTATAAAACTTGGGATTCTAATGCTTTTGAATTATAAGAATTTTGACAATTATTTTATTTCCAATCAATTAGTAAATCATTGAATAGCACTCGATCTTCAATAAATTGTGTGGATTGAGTTCCTTCTTTGTGGTATTTAAATGACAAAGGAAAAGCTATGATAACTTTTGTTTCAGGCACAACGCCTTTGAAAATATATGTGCATTTTAACGGCTTATCCCTCAAAAGTTTTACATATGCCCCTGAATAACCACTATTCGTATTTTCTTTTGATCCAAAAATAACTTTATTGAGTAGAACTTCATCGCCACCAGCCTGAATTATAGATTTTACTTTTGTAATCATTTTATCTATGTTAACGCCTTTGTTTGTAAAAAGCACATCCATTTTGACTGTTTGAGTTTTTTTATCGCCTACAACCTTTAACAACTTAACATTGATTTGATTTGATTGAAATTCGTTCTCAAAAGGCTCAAACCATACAACTTGCTTTCGTTCTAAAATCTGATTAATCAATGTTTGATTTTCAGCCTCCAGAGTTTGACAATCATGCGCAAAGGAATATGAGGCCATCATTAGCAATAGTGTGATTAATTTATTTTTCACTGTTTAAAATTCTTCATATAATACATCAACAATAACAATCATCCACACTTAAGACACAATTTTTTCAATTTGGTCACATATTTCTTTATCTTTTTTACACAAAACCTATGTATGATGTTAGTCTGTTTTTTTCAAGCAGATGGAATTATATTAATTTTCAATTTGAAAAAGAAGCTTGTTCAATTTTAAATTTAGAAAACATTCAATAATTACTGCTTGCATTGAGTCAAGTCTTCAATTGATTTAATATTTTTACCAAAATTTATCACATGAGTTTTAGAGGTTTAAAATCAAAAGTAAAATCGTTAGTTGATAATGCGCAAAACGTTGAGCAAACATTACTACTCATATGCGAGTTATTAAAATCGGAAATCCCCTATTACGATTGGGTGGGGTTTTATTTTAAAAATGGAGATAAGAAAGAGCTCAAGTTAGGTCCCTATGCTGGTTCAGCAACGGATCATACAATTATTCCATTTGGCAAAGGAATTTGTGGACAGGTAGCCGTAAGTAATAAAAATTATGTAGTCCCTGATGTAAAAGCGCAAGACAATTACATTGCTTGTAGCTTGACCGTAAAATCTGAAATCGTAATACCCCTATTTGTAAATGGAGAAAACATCGGGCAAATTGATATTGACTCCAATACTTTGAATCCTTTCACCAAAGAAGATGAAGAATTTTTAGAGTTTGTTTGTGCAAAAGTAGCTGTACTGCTCTAGATGTTAATAACTCTTGAATTTGTTCAAAAATTATAGTTATTTTAGTGAAATTCAAGATGAAATTTGAGCTTTATTTCCCTATTTTTGGAGCTTACAATTTTCATCAAAAATGAACCAAAACAAAACAATTTCCTCAGCTTTAATCTCTGTATTTAGCAAAGATGGCCTTGCTCCTATAGTTCAAAAATTAGATGAACTAGGGGTTACAATCTATTCAACGGGAGGCACACAGAAGTTTATCAATGATCTTGGGGTAAATGTTGTCCCAGTAGAAGAAGTAACGGACTACCCCTCCATTCTTGGCGGTAGAGTCAAAACCTTACATCCCAAAATATTTGGCGGTATTCTGAATCGGCAAACAACGCCTTCAGATGTTCAGGAAATGGAACGTTTTAATATTCCTCAAATTGACTTAGTTATCGTCGATCTTTATCCATTCGAAAAAACAGTGGCTTCTGGTTCAAGCCATCAAGATATAATAGAAAAAATTGATATTGGTGGCATTTCGCTCATTCGCGCAGCAGCCAAAAACTACAAAGACGTTCTTTGTGTTTCTTCAGTAGGAGATTATACAGAACTCCTGAATTTAATCTCAAAGGATAATGGCGTAATTTCATATGAAGATCGCCAACGTTTTGCTGCAAAATCTTTCAATATATCATCCCATTACGATACTGCAATTTTTAATTATTTCAATCAGAACAATGAAGAAGTTGTTTTAAAACTAAGTGAACAAAATGGAAAGACCTTGCGCTACGGGGAAAACCCCCACCAACAAGGGTTTTTCTTTGGAGATTTTGACGCTATGTTTGAAAAATTGCACGGAAAAGAACTGAGTTACAATAATTTACTCGATGTTGATGCTGCCGTCAATTTAATGAACGAATTTCGAAATGAAGCACCAACATTTGCTATACTAAAGCACAACAATGCTTGTGGGCTGGCTCAACGAGATTCCCTACACAAGGCCTATACAGATGCGCTGGCAGGTGATCCAGTTTCAGCTTTTGGAGGCGTTTTAATTTGCAACACTGAAGTAGACTTATCTACAGCAGAAGAAATTCATAAACTCTTTTGTGAAGTCGTCATTGCACCCAGTTTTAGTGATGATGCTTTAGCTGTTTTAAAAGGAAAAAAGAACAGAATTTTACTAATTCAAAAACTAAACGAGTTGCCCAAAAGCTCTATCAGAACTTGTCTTAATGGTTATTTAGTACAAGACAAGGATGGAATCACAGATGTTGTCGATATGCTCGAAACCGCAACTACCTCAAGTCTAACAGAACAACAAACTGAGGATTTATTATTTGCTTCTAAAATATGCAAACACACCAAATCAAATACTATTGTTTTGGCAAAAAATAAACAACTGTGTGCAAGCGGAACTGGACAAACAAGTAGAGTCGATGCCTTAAATCAAGCTATTCACAAAGCAAAATCATTTGATTTTGATTTGCAGGGGGCCGTGATGGCAAGTGATGCGTTTTTTCCATTTCCGGACTGTGTAGAGATTGCCGATAAAGCAGGTGTCACGGCTGTAATTCAGCCAGGAGGGTCTATCAAAGATCAATTGAGTATCGATTATTGCAACGAAAATAAAGTGGCTATGGTTTTCACAAAAACACGTCATTTTAAACATTAAAAAAATGCTGATTTGGAGATTAACTAAAATTTATTTTTAGTACATTTACAATCAAGCACAATTTTTAAATCACCAACATAATTTTATATATCCTATGGGATTTTTTGACTTCTTGACCGAGGAAATTGCCATCGATTTGGGTACAGCCAATACACTTATTATCCACAACGATAAAGTTGTAATAGACAGTCCTTCTATAGTTGCCAGGGATCGTATTTCAGGGAGAATCATAGCGGTAGGTAAAGAAGCTAATTTAATGCAGGGTAAGACCCATGAAAACATCAAAACAATTAGACCACTTAAGGATGGTGTGATTGCAGATTTTGATGCTTCAGAGCAAATGATCAGCATGTTCATTAAAAACATTCCCGCATTAAAGAAAAAATTATTTGCACCATCTCTACGTATGGTCATTTGTATCCCTTCAGGCATTACAGAAGTAGAAATGCGTGCAGTAAAAGAATCCGCTGAACGCGTAAACGGTAAAGAAGTCTACTTGATTCACGAACCCATGGCAGCAGCCATTGGAATTGGTGTAGATATTATGCAGCCAAAAGGAAACATGATTGTTGATATTGGTGGTGGTACAACAGAAATAGCCGTTATTGCCCTGGGAGGAATTGTGTGTGATAAGTCGGTCAAAGTTGCTGGCGATGTGTTTACAAACGATATTATTTATTACATGCGTACACAACACAACTTGTATGTGGGTGACCGAACTGCTGAAAAAATTAAAATACAAATTGGTGCTGCTACGGAAGACCTAGAACTGCCTCCAGATGAAATGAACGTTCAAGGGAGAGATTTGTTGACAGGAAAGCCAAAGCAAGTTCAAATTTCACATCGGGAAATTGCCAAAGCTTTGGATAAATCGATCCTTAGAATTGAAGACTCGGTAATGGAAACCTTGTCACAAACTCCACCTGAGCTGGCAGCAGACATATACAATACTGGTATTTATCTCGCAGGTGGCGGATCCATGCTTAGAGGATTAGATAAACGGTTGTCCCAAAAGACAGACCTCCCCGTCTACATTGCCGAAGACCCGCTAAGAGCCGTTGTTCGTGGAACAGGAATTGTTCTTAAAAATATCGCAAAATATAAGAGTGTCTTGATCAAATAGCTATTGAGTCATGCAACAACTTCTGAATTTCTTTTTTAAAAACAGGTCTACCATCTTGTTTTTAATCTTGTTTTTAATTTCGTTTGCCCTTACCACACAAGCACACGACTATAATAAAACTAAAGTCATTAACTCTGCATATCAAATTTCAGGCAGCATACATGGAGCCTTTTCTAAAATTGGAGATTATTTTTATTTGAAGGAAGAAAACAACTTGCTTTTGGAAGAAAATAACCGGTTGAAGTCCTTGGCTTTCAATACAAAAACAGAACAGATTGAGTCTATAAATGTCCAAAAGCAGTTTCGACTCAGACCAGCTTTGGTTAATAAGAACAGTTATCGTTTTTTAGAAAATTACATCACCATAGATAAGGGTGAAAAGGACAGTATTAAAGAAGATTTTGGGGTTGTAACAGCTAAAGGGATTGTCGGAGTCATTGATAAAACTTCCCAAAAATATGCTCGTATACTCTCCATATTAAATACGAAAAGTAAAATTAATGCAAAGCTTAAAAAAAATAACCACTTCGGGACATTGGGTTGGGATGGTGAACACCATAATATTGTTCAATTAAACGATGTTCAAGATCTAGCTGAAATAACAGTAGGTGATACTATTGTTACAAGTGGTTTTTCATACACCTTCCCAGAAAACATTCCAGTTGGTGTTGTAAAGTCATACCTATTAAACGACACTAAAGACCTGTATATTATAAATGTTGAATTATTTAACGACATGACGAATTTACGTCATGTTCATGTAATTGAAAATTTAGATTTCACTACACTAAACTCATTAAACCCAAGCAATGAATAGTCTGTTATTTTCAAATATTATTCGATTTATAGCATTGGTCCTGCTGCAAGTCCTTATTTGCAATCAGATGAATTTTCTTGGAAGCATAAACCCTTATATTTACATTCTATTTATACTAATATATCCCGTTAAAAACAACCGCTTAAGCTTTATCCTTATCAGTTTTGTTCTCGGAATACTAATAGATGTTTTTATGGATACTGGCGGGGCTCATGCGGCAGCTTCCGTAACTATAGCTTATATGAGACCAGTGTTCTTGAAATTTTCTTTTAGAGCAGCCTACGAGTATCAAGCCATCAAATTTAATGATGCCGATTTACTACCACGTGTTATTTATTTTACCTTACTGATTCTTATTCATCATTTTATTTTATTTATTCTGATTATTTTTGACAACTCAAAAGCCGGGATGGTCGTATCTAACGCATTAAGCACTGGGCTTTTCACACTCTTTCTTGCATTGACATTAACCACACTTTTTAGTCGAAAAGAGAAATGAGAAAGCTATTACTTCTAAGTCTTGTTTTCATAACCGGTGCCATTTTTATTGGAAGATTATTCTATTTGCAAGTGTACCAAGACGAGTCTGATAGCCTGGAAAGTGACAATGCAATTCGAAAAGTATATCAATACCCAAAACGCGGATATATATATGACCGCAGTGGTACCTTACTCGTCGCAAATCAGCCTACCTATGACGTTGTTGTTGTCCCTAGAGAAGTTGAAAAACTAGATACTGTACTATTTTGTTCACTACTAGATATAGATAAAAGTCAATTTTTAAAGTCATACAATAGAGCAAAACGCTACTCACCACGTTTGCCTTCTGTTTTTTTGTCCCATCTCTCCAAGGAGGATTATGCTTTTTTGTCAGAAAAACTAAGAAAATTCAAGGGATTTTATGTTCAAAAAAGAGCTGTACGTGACTATCAAACTGAGATCGGTGCTAATGTTCTGGGGTACATTGCAGAAGTTAATCCAGATAATATCTCAACTGATGGTTATTACAAGTTAGGAGATTTAATTGGGAAGCAAGGAGTGGAAAAATCATATGAAAAAGATTTAAGAGGAATAAAAGGGGTGAAATACATTCAAAAAGATATTTATAATCGGGACATTGGATCCTATAAAAATGGACAGTTTGACACCTTGCCCTTGCCTGGCAAAAATATCACTCTAACCATAGATGCAACGCTTCAAGAATATGGAGAAAAATTGATGCAAAACAAAATGGGAGGTATTGTTGCAATTGAGCCAAGTAGCGGAGAGTTATTGACTATCGTTTCAGCTCCATCCTACAACCCTTCATTGCTGGTAGGAAGAGAGCGATCCAAAAATTACACAAAACTTTATAGAGATTCTATTCATAGACCACTTTTTGACAAAGCACTCATAAGAATGCATGTGCCCGGATCTCCTTTTAAAACGCTTGTTGCTTTGGCTGCACTTCAAGAAAATGTAATCTCAAAACAAGAAACAATATTTTGCTCAGAAAAATATGTTTACGGGAAAAACAGACGTGTAATGAAATGTCACTGTGGAGGTGGCTATAGGAACTTGTTTTCAAGCATTAGTAATTCTTGCAATTCTTATTTTGCAATGGCTTTCCGAAAAACCATTGATAAGTACGATAATGCAAGTGTTGGAATGGATGTTTGGAGCGATCATATAAAGAGCTTTGGATTAGGAAACTTTTTAGGAAATGACCTATCCGTTGGAAAAAAAGGAAATATTCCAGACGGAGCTTATTATGATGCTTGGTATCCAGATTTTAGATGGGGTGCTACTACCGTTCTTTCGAATGCTATAGGGCAGGGAGAAATTTTAGTCACGCCAATACAATTGGCAAATATGACAGCAGCCATTGCAAACAAAGGGTTTTATTTAACACCTCATATCATAAAGTCCATAGAAGGAGAATCAATTAATGAAAAGTTTACTGAAAAAAAAGAAACTACAATTCACCCAAGCTATTTCGAGCCCGTAATTGAGGGCATGCATAAAGTCTACACAAATGGTACTGCAAGTTTTTTAAAAGTCCCAGGGATTGATATATGCGGAAAAACAGGAACTGCTGAAAATTTCACTAAAATTGACGGCGTAAAAACGCAGCTCACAGATCATTCTATTTTTGTAGCCTTTGCCCCAAAAGAAGATCCTAAAATAGCTATAGCTGTATTAGTGGAAAACGGATACTATGGCGCTCGATGGGCTGGTCGAATTGCCAGCTTAATGATTGAAAAATACTTGAAAGGAGAGGTCAGTTTAAAATATATGGAACGACTTGTTTTAAATAAGAGTTTAGAAGAGGAGTACCTAAAACCGTATAGCGGGAAACCATTTAAAATCAATAAATAATGAACCTCAACAGAGCAAATAGCTTTCAATTAGACTGGTTAGTCGTCCTGATTTACTTGGTGCTCGTTTTGTTCGGATACTTTAATATAGTTTCAGCAGCAACAGCTGGAGAGTTCAGCTCGTATTTCGATCTTACTCAGCCGTACGGAAAACAAAGTGTTTTCATTGGACTTTCTCTTGTCTCTATTGTATTGATTCTTTCTATTGACGCCAAATTTTACGAACGTTTTGCTAGTGTTATTTACTTGGCCTCAATGGTAGTATTAGCAGGGCTATTTATTTTTGGCAAAAAGATAAATGGAGCTATGTCTTGGTATGAAATTGGAGGCATGACCTTACAGCCAAGTGAATTTGCGAAATTTGCAACAGCTTTAGCTGTAGCCAAGTATGTTAGTGACTTGCAAACAAATATAAAAAATGTTAAAGACCAATTTCAAGCAGCACTTATTGTGGCAGTTCCTGCAATTTTAATTCTACTCCAAAATGATGCTGGAAGCACCCTTGTTTTTGCAGGGCTTATTTTCGTATTTTACAGAGAAGGAATTCCTCAAAAATATATTTTTTTGGGGGCTATTCTCATTACTATTGCTGTTGCAACACTAAAATTTTCAGCACTTTTCGTGACCAGTATTATTGCAATTTGTCTTGTAATTTATCAACTTTTTTTCAAACGAAAGAAAAAGAAAGTTAGAGGTTCATTACTAATCCTAGGTTTATGTGCGGTCCTCAGTTTTACAACTGAATGGAGTTTTGATACTGTTTTACAAAAACACCAGAGAGATCGCATTGAACTGTGGTTGAGGCTTGAAAAAGACCCTGATAAACTAAGGGTTATGCGGCGCAATATTTCTTATAATCTAAATCAATCAGAAAAAGCAATACGCTCTGGCGGTCTTACAGGAAAAGGATTTAAGGAGGGTACGCGAACGAAGGGAAAATTTGTACCTGAACAACATACCGACTATATTTTTAGCACAGTGGCAGAGGAATGGGGGTTTTTGGGGAGCAGCACAGTAGTCATTCTTTTTGTGGTGTTAATTGGCCGTATTTTATTTCTGTCTGAACGACATAAATCACAGTTCAGTAGAGCCTATGGATACGGTGTAGCCTCAATTATTTTTGTGCATTTTTTAATTAATATTGGCATGGTTATGGGCCTTATTCCAACTATTGGTATTCCACTTCCATTCCTAAGCTATGGCGGATCTGGATTATTGGCATTTACAATTTTAATTTTTATATTTTTAAAATTAGACGCCAATCGACTGAATGTATGGTAATCCAGACTAAAAACTAATTCTGCTTTAAATCTAACTTTTCAGCAAAATAAGCACAAAAATCTTTCATTGTAGCAGTCATTTTCTCGTCTTGGGTGGCGCGCATAAAAGTATCACTCATGGCCGTAAGAGTTTGATGAAAAAACAATTTCATCTCATCTACGGGCATGTCTTTTGTCCACAAATCGATGCGTAATGATTCTTGTGCCTTAGCATCCCAAACGGAAAGAAAAATTGCCTTGGCCTCAGCATTTGAAACCCCACCGTCTTCAGCAGTCCAGTTCAATTTTTCTGGAATACGGTTCTCATCCAATTCGACATTCAATTCAATTTTTGATGTATGTACTTTAGCCATTATTTTCGTGGTTTGTATTTTGCTTTATTAAAAAGTGATTGCGCATCCATTTGAAGCATTTGAAGTAACGAAGTTGAATTGTTTTCCATATAGGAACGCACAATTTGCCATCCAATATATCGTCCCAATGCGCCAGGAGATTCACTATCGAGCTCCAAATTGAAGCGTGAAAAGGGAGCTGCTGTGATGAAACGTCCAACAAGTTTATTGTCTGTGCTGTACAACAATTCATTTTCTATAAAATATTGCCAGATATAAAACTCATTGTCATTTGCCCAAAAGAGCTCATTGTCGTTATAACCAATTTTTGTGCTGTCCTCTGCCAACGGAACCCATAGATCTTTCAGATATAATTTTTTACCATGATATATCAATTCTTCCAAAAACGTATTGCGCCTCGGTTGATTTATTAAACGAGTTGCATAAGCATCAGCAAGGTCCATCACAATTTGATCCCTCTTTAAATTTTTCCGAATATAACTATAAAAGCTTTCATAAAACTCATGATCAGCACCCAAATAATTATCAATACTAATTAAAACTATAGAGTCTGTGACGATAACTTTATTACGGTAATCAACATCTGAAAAAACTGTTATGACACGTGGTTTTTTTAATGATGGATTATAATATTTTAGGTGTTTGTAAAAAGCGATTACCTCCGCTTCAGTCTCTTGAAAATCACTAAAAACACTATCAACTGACTTTTGAATCAGCTTTTGAATAGGGTCTTTAGTACGTTCTAAAAGGACAGAGTCAGAAATGTGGTTTGGAAACAGAAAAGGGTAAGCTGTTTTATAAAATGGAAGTGTCTTTTCTGTAATTTTCATAAAAGCTTGATCAAAACGTTCAACTTTTAAATCCATTGAAATAGCTTCAATTTCTTTTTCTAATTGAGCATTTTTATTACATGACAAACACATCAATAGGATAAGAAAAACGCCTATTTTTTTTAATTTATTTATCAAATGATTAATTTGAATCATGGTGTAACTCATCAGAAACTATTTAACAAAAATAGTCATTAGTATTCAAATGAAAACAGGAATTTGAAGCAATTCCCATACATTTAGCGGCGCAGAGTGAAATGCCCTTGACGAACAAAATGAGTTCCGTCAATTTTAGTCAGTTCGATACTATACCAATAATCATTTGTTGGCATCAATACACCATTGTAAGTTCCATCCCAAAAGTTTGAGTTAATGGTCATGTTTTTCAACAACTTTCCATAACGATCAAAAACAGAAATTTTTGAAAAGTTATAATTATTTGAACGTATCCCTTTGATTTTCCAAGTATCATTGAACCCATCTCCATTTGGTGTAAAGAAATTCATAATATACAGCACAGGTACTGTTATTACAACTTCCTCGCAGCGCAATTCGTCTCGAACATATAGTGAATAAAATCCACCTGTAAGCTGTCCAAAATAACCAATATCTTGATATCCAGATACCAAATTTCCATTTTCGTCAATAAGTTTAAACTCATAATTTGCTGACCCAAGTGCAGCCTCGTCTATAGTGATTGAATTATTGGAAGTCCCCTCCACAATTGTAATATTATCCATAGAAATTGATGGCCCTTCAGATTCAAATACTTCAAAAGGTTGTGAAAAAAAACAACTGCCATTTAGGTTTGTAACGGAAATATTGTAAACGCCAATTTGAGCTACATCAAGCTCGGGTTTCAGGGTGTTTACAACTGTAGAATCCGGTAAAGTCCAAGTATATTTGAAAGAGGATGAAGAGTCCTCCATATTGAGTTGTATCAGTTGAGAAGATCCATCGCAGATGACAATATCATCCACAGAAAAATTTGTATTGGGATTCACTAAAAATGATATATCTATTGAAGCGTCTGTGCAAATCCCATTAAAAACTATTGCTGTTATGGTTTGAGATGATGATAAGAACTCATCAGGAAAAGGGCTGGTAATAATTTGTCCATTTTCGTCCTCAAGAGGGTTTCCTAAACCATCGTAGTATGCAATATTCATTGTGGTTTGTCCTCCTAAAATTTGAGCTTCCAAAGTTGATGTGTCAAAAAGATAAATTCCATCATTATTATTGTCACATTCTGAAAAATCTGCTGGTTGATTTGCTGCTGGTATTTCTATAAAATCAATTTCAAAAGTATCAATATCATAACAGCCTGTAGTGTTATTTGTTATTTTATAAACAATCTGAACAAAGGAAGCAGAATTGGTTACTGTAAAAATTTCGGAGGTAGAACTTTCTGCATCTGTTAAGCTTATAAAATAACTTACCGTGAAGTCGGCAGCAGATTGACCATCCAAAACAAAAGCATCATATTCATTAGCTAAATTTAAGTTAAAAGAATTTGGAGGGCCAACGCAAAAATAAGGATCAACTGGGGTGTTCAAAACAGGTATTGGGTTTACTATCAAATCGATATACTGTCCTAAACCAACACACGAATTATCGATATCAGAGTCTACGCGAACCCAAATGAACTGATCGACTCCTGAAGTATTCTCGTAATTTTGAATATCAAGTATAGGATTGATTTCAGATAAGGCATCCAATTCAGACTCATAATAGGCTACTGTAAGGGGTTGAGTAGGCGGGAAAATTCCTAAAATAGTAGCTTCAGAATCGCTAAAATCAAAAGTCGTAGAGCCATCAGAGTCATCAAAACATTCTTGGTACGGAGGAATTGAAAAACCAGTAGGAATTTGGGTTGTCGAAACAAAAAGGTCTAGCTGAGCCACACGCGAACAGCCATTAATTGTTTCTACTCGAACAAAAATTTGGTTGGGATTAATTGTTGGATCTGAATTCGTGTTTTGATAATTTACGGGATCTACTATACTGTTTGGCGTTCCAAGAAGTGCTTCTGATTCATCGAAATAAAAGCTAAAGGTTTCATTTAAATAATCTACAGAAATAAGTTCATTGGCTTCGTTCAAATTAAATATTGTAATTCCATCAGTATCTTGATCGCACTGAAAAAGGCTTACATCTTCAACAATTACTGGCAATGGATTCACAATGAGCTGTACCTCATCAGAATAATAAGATTTACACACTACGTCCGTTCTTTGCATCTGTGCTCGAAAAAAAGTGTTTGTATATGTATCAGAAACATTAAAAATCTCCAAAGTATTTGTACTTACATTTTCAAAACTAGATGGTGTTTCAGGCACAAAAGTCCAAGTTAATCCTCCATCAAAACTCCATTCCCAAAAAATGTTATCATAATCATCGGAGTTACTTTCTAAAATAATTTCAATAGTGGTATTCCCTTCTTCACAGACAAATAAAGGGGTATTCAAAGATTGTGTTGTAATATTTATAAAGTCTTGATAGTCAAACAACCCATCTGCATTGGTATCAATTGCAAGGCCATATCCGTCTCCACCCAAAACCAGCCCATTCGTATCTATACTTGTACCGCTTAGTACCCCCAGAGTTCCTGTAAATCCGGCTTCGTCAACGTCAAAACAATCATCGGCATCTGAATCCAACTCTATAAAATCTGGCAATCCGTCGGCGTCTGAATCTAATGGAATAATGCTCTCAGCAACATCTGATGATCCGTTGAAGTTATCATCTGTAAACCCTAAATCAATTTGACCGTTATTATCCATATCCAGTGTATTAAAACCAATTCCTGCCTCAAAAAGATCAAAAAGCCCATCATTATCACTGTCCAAATCCAAATAATCAGGTATTGAGTCTAAATCTGTGTCAATGGGGCTTTGCGCCAAATCGTGATGCCCATCTGAGTCAGAATCATTTGTGTTCATGCCGTCAACCCTACCATTGCCATTAGTGTCCAAGGCTGAGTTTCCGCTTTCAACAACATCAAAAATTCCATCGTTATCGGAATCTAAATCAACTGCATCTTCAATGTTATCTCCATCTGAATCTATAGATCGACAGGCTTGCGTAAGTTGGAAAGCAACGCTATTAGAATTTATTTCTGAAATATTATTGTATTCAATTTCAAACTGACTTGCACTGTAGGATTGAAATGAAAATGTGCCGTTTCCTGTGGGTAGAGCTGCTGAATTCAGTTTGAATCGAATTTCAAAAGCTGTAAATTCTTGAACATTATTATCATAAATTCCATCATAGTTAATATCTATAAGCAATTGATTATCAGGATTTAATACAGTAATAGTTTGGTCCGCTGGAACACTTAGTTTATAGTCTTCTTCATCATTCATTGCACCTGTAGTAAATGTTGCAGGCGCTTGTTCTATTTTAAAATGTGTTGGTGCATCAAATACCAATTGATAAGTTGTGGTGCTTTGAATATTTCCGACTTTTGGCGATGCGCTAAGGTGCATAATTTGATTTGTAAAACCTTCAAAAGGATCTGAGGTAATATTTTCTGAACTCGTTGTTGTAGATGCTGTAAAATATAGTCCAACATCAGACGAAAGATCAAAATCGAAATTACAGTTGGACTCCTCAGTATTTAAAATTCCATCATTATCGATGTCAACATCAAAATTATTATTCTGACCATCATCATCTGAATCTCCTGCACAACCACTCACAGGAATATTATCTGAAAGTACTGAGGAACAATCCATAATAATCCCCTCCAATTGATAATACCCTGGTGTTGTAGGAATATGGGTTTCGGATGTTGCTCCAACTATTGGAGCACCATTGAAAAACCATTGGTACGCATCAAAAGTTTCTTGACTGCCAAGGTTTAATTCAATAAATGGAATACAGATATTATCTACCGTAACATCTAATGCTGTTGAGGTAATTTCAGGCTTAAAAATAAACCCAGAATAAAAACCCCCAAGAGCTGCAGCACCGCTTGCACCATAATACGATACATAAATTTGACCATCTGAAGTTACACTCACATTACCCGACAACCCACTAATTAAATATGTTACAAAATTTGAATTTCCAAGAACCCCCTGTGGGGGTGCCGTAGTTGGCGCTCCGTTAATGTTGACGTCAGCACCTGCTTCGGCAACAATCGTAATCCCTCCATTAAAGTTTGCTCCTGTTGACCCTGAAGATTCAATAAGTGGAATATTATCGATTGCACGAGGTGCTTTACAATTCAAGGGCGGAACAAAGAACAACTCCTGGTTGGCATCGTTATTAGTACCTCCAATCCCTTGATAGGCAAATGTTGTTTTAGAGGTCCACACATATAAATTACCCCCTGGATTGGAACCATTTGAAGATTGGGTGCTGAACAAGCTTCCGTCTAAACTTAAGTACTCACCTGCATTGATTGATCCTTGAAAAACACCTGACCCAGAATCACCTGAAGTCCAAACTTCAGTATTGTCATAATGTGCAACAATAAGTGGTCGCTCTATAGCATCATATCCATTGGCACGTACAAAAACATATTCACTAAAAGTTTGATCATCTACTGCAATTGTTTCTAGCGGGGCAATTTGGTCAATGCCAGCATCTCTTCCATTGCCATCAGAATTACTTCCATTGAATGAGCCACAATTGACAACTATTGGTTTTGTAGAAGAAATAAGAGCACCGATGAGGCCATCACGGTTTGACGGAGTGATCGATGGGTCAAGCGCAATTATATAAGACTCCCCAACATTTAGATTGGTCGTTAACGGAGTTCCATTTTCTATGACAACATCAGCGGGAATGTCTGTAAAATTAACTTGAGTGTTGTTTTCAGTCGCCATGATTGAGATAAAGTTCAAATAGTCTTGATTTGAAGAAGAGAAGTTTTTTAGGTTTGTGAAAGTTCCTGCTCTAAACGTTTGTCCTAAACCAGACAAGCCTTTTGATACCAATGAGCCTGCTTGATTTTGATTTCCACCAGTCAATCTAACAGAAACATAAACAGGCTTTTCAGACTGAATAATATATCCTTTATTTGTAATTTTTGTAGCTGTGTTTGAAGAACTAACAACAAAAGGAGTAGTTTCACCCGAACCAATAAAAATTTCTAACGGTGCAGTATTTGAAAGGCTATAAGAAGTTGATCCAGTTCCTATTTGAGTAACCTCTACATTTATTGCTTCAGTACTCGGCGACGAAATATGCAGATATTGATTTTGAGGCAATGCATTGCTGTTTTGAGCAGTAGTAATTGGAGGAATATAATGAGTGCGGCTTAATTGAGCAATAAGGGGAGTATCAAAAAATAACACAAAGAGCAAAAAGGCAAATAGCTTGTGAAGTTTTAAAACTTTAAACATTTATTGGATGCGTTATATTAATTACATTATGGATAAAATTAAACATTTAAAATCAAAAATGTTAATTCAACCATAAATTTACACTAATCAATTACAAATCTTTTTAAAGAACAAAGGAATAGCTTATTTTTGTAGGACTTCCAAACAATTTAAAATACTAAAATGGACACAAAACAAGTTGTCAAATACATTACAAATTGGTTGAAAAATTATGCTACTGATGCTGGAATCAAAGGCTTTGTTGTTGGAGTTTCTGGAGGAATAGATTCTGCAGTAACGTCTACACTGTGCGCCCAAACTGGTTTAGATTTAATCTGTTTAGAAATGCCTATTCACCAAGCAAAAAGCCATGTAAGTCGCGCCCAAGAACAAATTGCTTTTTTAAAAAATAATTACTCCAATGTGAGTTCAAAACGTGTGGACCTTACCCCAGTATTTGAATCACTGAAATCTGAAATAGACCTCAATAAAGAGCAAAAAACTGTTGATATGGCACTTGCCAATACACGTGCCAGATTGCGCATGACTACGCTTTACTACTACGCTGGACTAAATGGCTTTCTCGTAGCGGGAACAGGAAATAAAGTCGAGGATTTTGGGGTTGGATTTTATACAAAATATGGGGACGGCGGCGTTGATTTGAGTCCAATTGCAGACCTGCTCAAGTCAGAAGTATACGCTTTGGGGAAAACCCTTGAAGTACCCAAAAGTATTATGGAAGCAGCACCAAGCGACGGATTGTTTGGCGATGCGCGTACCGATGAAGCACAGATTGGGGCGTCCTATGATGAATTAGAATGGGCTATGCAAATGAAAGCCAAAGGAAAGAGCACAAGTGATTTTACGGGCAGAGCAAAAGAAGTATTTAGTATTTTTAATCGATTTAACTCTTCAAATGCACACAAGATGAATCCAATACCCGTGTGTATTATTCCTGAAACATTGAAACAATAAATTTATGATAAGGGTTCTTATAGCAGATCACCAACCTATCGTAAATTATGGGATACGAATGCTTTTTGATAACTCAAATGACATCAAAATTGTAAGTACAGTCAATACTGCAAAACAACTTATTAATTATCTAAAAAAAGGGAGTGTAGATCTTGTGATGTTATCTATGGACTTACCCGATATGAATGGCATTACTGTTTTAAGAACAGTTAAGAAAAATTTTAATAATGTGCGCGTAATTATTTTCACTGCGCAGCCAGAAAATATTTATGCCTCTAGTGGAATCAGAGCTGGTGCATCAGGATTTTTAGCAAAAACAGCAACTACCAGCACTATAAAAAAAGCCATTCTGAAAGTGTACAAAGGCGGAATGTATGTCACCAGCGCTATGGCACAGAAACTCACATTTGATAAAAATCAAAACGATTCCGATTTGTACCACAAACTTTCTATGCGTGAAATTGAAGTTTTGAAGCTAATATGTAATGGCAAGAAAAATAGAGAAATAGCAGATGAGCTTGATATCAATCCAAAAACAGTGAGCACATACAAATCGCGCTTAATGACAAAACTGAATGTAACAAATTTAATTTCTTTGATTGATTTGGGACGCCAAAAAAACTAAGTTAAAGAACCCTATTGAGTTTTCTAGACAGCAACATTTTCAAATTTGAATAATTCAAAACATCTTCCAGGATACTCGTATTATCTGCTGATATATCATGTGTAGAGTCCTTAAATTCGTTTACTTTTTGATCGATCAAGAAGCATCTTAAATTCAATATAGTTTCACTAACCAATTGCGCGACACTAATGTCTTTTCGCTTAGGAAAGATATTATTTTTTTCCCAATTATGGAGTCTATAACGCTCATCATTCATCAAGATATCAGAAACAAAAGGAGCTAAATTGGGGTCAATTTCATGCATAAAGTTTTCGACACTGAATGTTTCATTTTGGTTTAAGTAATCGATAATTAAGTAATAAATGGGTTTGAAATTCTCATTACCAAATTGCATTTCATCTTCTTGAAGATCTAAATATATTTTCTCAAAAACCTTAGCTTGATGAATTACAGGCTCTAAAATAAGTTTCCCGTCTTCATTCTCTTTTAAAATTAAATCTTCAAAATCTTCTTTACGACTTCCGTAGAGCAATAATATTTCTATGATCTTTTGTTCTAGTTCATATTGAATATCGATCTTTTTGGCAGGTGCCGTAGCATTTACTACTTCGAAAGCTTTCTTTTGTTTTTGAGCAGATTTATTGGCCTCAGTAAGGGCCTTTTTACTCAATTGAGCTAAAGTACTAAAAAGCACTTGCTCGCTGATATCCATAATACGAGCACACTCGCGAATATATAATTCTTGCTTTATTTGATCAGCAATTTTTGAAATACTGAAGACCATATCTCGAATTAATTCAGCCTTAGCAATAGGGTCGTTACTAGCCTCTTCCATAAGCAAGGAGGCTTTGTAAGCTATAAAATCTTTTGCATTTTCCTTCAAGTACTGCTGCAGTTCCTCTAATGTGTTTTGCTTAGCAAAACTATCGGGGTCCTCACCTTCTGGGAAGGTACATACCTTGACGTTCATCCCTTGCTCTAAAATCAAATCAATGCCACGAAGAGAAGCCCGAATTCCAGCTGCGTCACCATCGAAAAGAACAGTGATGTTTTTAGTCAATCTATTTATAAGACGGATTTGATCAGAGGTTAGGGCAGTTCCAGAAGACGATACTACATTTTTAACCCCTGTTTGATAAAACTGAATTACATCTGTATAGCCCTCGACCAAAAAGCAATTATCCTCTTTTGCAATAGTTTGTTTTGCATAATAAATTCCATAAAGAACTTTACTTTTGTGGTAAATATCACTTTCAGGAGAATTTAAATACTTAGCAGCTTTTTCATTTTTTGCTAAAATACGTCCACCAAAACCAAGCACTCGCCCAGACATGCTATGAATAGGAAACATAACACGCCCTTTAAAACGATCAAATTGTTTTTCTTCCTTGACTATAGTTAGGCCTGTTTTTTCTAAATATTTAAGCTGATATCCTTTTTTAACAGCAGCATCTGTGAATCCACTCCATTCATCTGTAGAATAGCCCAACTGAAATTTTTTAATGGTTTCATCTGTAAAGCCTCGCTCTTTAAAATAGCTTAATCCAATAGCTTTACCAGGGTCTGTTTTGTGTAATATGTTTTGATAATAACTATTGGCAAACTCACTCACTAAGTACATGCTTTCCCGCTCTCCCGCTGCTTCTTTCTCCGCATCAGACTGTACCGTCTCCTCGATTTCGATGTTGTATTTTTTGGCCAAATACTTAATCGCCTCGGGATAAGTAAAATGCTCATGCTCCATCAAAAACGAGACTACAGTGCCGCCTTTGCCCGTCGAAAAATCCTTCCATATTTGTTTTACAGGGGATACCATAAAGCTCGGCGTGCGTTCTTCACTAAAGGGGCTCAAGCCCTTGAAGTTGCTTCCAGCTTTTTTTAATTGTACAAAATCTCCAATAACCTCCTCTACACGAGACATGTCGAATACTTGATCTATGGTCGCTTTTGATATCAATTGAGTTGGTGTTATTAAAGAATTAAAACTTGCCGAATTGTAAAGAAATAAAATCTTCTCTAGTAAAAGAAAAAAGGAGTTTAGCTTATTGTGTTTTACTATTTGTTCCGATCAATCACATAATTGACCATCAAAATTAAAGCCTCTTTATACTCAGATTTTGGATAATCCTTAAGCAATTCAAGTGCTTCCTCTTGAAATTGTTTCATTTTTGACACAGCATAATCCAAACCACCTTTTTGTTTGACAAAATCAATAACCTCTTTGACTTTTCTTGAGTTTTTGTTGTGGTTTTTTATCGAATTAATCAACCAATCGTGTTCTTTTTTCGAACAATTGTTTAGCACATGAATTAAAGGTAAGGTCATTTTTTGTTCTTTTATGTCTATACCCGTTGGCTTTCCAATTTTCTTGGTTCCGTAATCGAACAAATCATCCTTTATTTGAAATGCCATCCCTATAAGTTCGCCAAATTTTCTCATGGTCTCTACTTCATTGGAATGGGGTTTTATAGAAGCAGCTCCCAAACTACAACAGGCAGCAATTAGGGTTGCTGTTTTTTGACGAATGATTTCGTAGTACACATCTTCTGTAATGTCTAATTTCCTTGCCTTTTCGATTTGAAGTAGCTCTCCTTCACTCATTTCACGGACAGCAACAGAAATTATTTTAAGTAAGTCAAAATCATTATTGTCAATACAGAAAAGAAGGCCTTTAGATAAAAGAAAATCTCCTACCAAAACAGCAATTTTATTTTTCCATAATGCATTTATAGAGAAAAAACCACGTCGGTGGTTGCTGTCATCTACTACATCATCGTGAACTAAAGTTGCAGTATGAATCAATTCTATCACAGAAGCACCTCGGTAGGTCCGTTCGTTCAACTGGCCATTAGACACCATTTTTGCACTTAGAAAAACAAACATTGGACGCATTTGTTTCCCCTTTCGATTTACAATATAATGAGTAATTCTATTGAGTAAAGCTACCTTACTAGACATCGATAAACGAAACTTTTTTTCAAAAAGTTCCATTTCATAACTTATTGGCTGCTTTATGCGTTCAATGATTTTCAAGCGCTGTAATTTTATGCAAAATTACGCATATAAAACCAAATGTATCTTAGGGGAAATGTTAAAACTAAGCCTAAACTTTACAGGCTATATGTACTAGTTTAGGTTGAAATATACCAGTAATAATTGTGTTTAACTGCTCATACTCTATTAAAAATGCATCATGGCCGTGAATGGAAGAGATCTCGTGGTAATGAACATTTGATAAATTGGGCTGTATTAACTTTAGCGTTTCTGTATTTTCTTCTGAAACAAAAAATAAATCTGAATCAATTCCAATAATATGAATTTCAGCTTCTATACTTTGTAGTGTCTCAGCAGCTCCAACTCGATTTGTTGTTATGTCAATTGTTTTTAGTAACTGATTCATAAGTTTGTAGGCGGGCAACTGAAACCGCTTTTGCAACTTTTCTCCGTGGTGGAGTAACCAAGATTCGATATTGAATAAATTAGAGTTTGAGTTCTGAGAACGCTGGAATCTGTTTTTTATGGATTCCGGTGTTCTGTAGCACAACATGGCATGCAGCCGCGCGTCGTGCAGTGGTTGGCTAGAATTGAGTAAAAACTGTTCTTGAATCAAACAATTAGCAATAATCCAGTCTGTAGATTTCCAGTCGCTTGCTACTGGGATTAAATGTTTCGTTATTTTAGGATTGATCGCTGCCATTTCCCAAGCAATACCTCCTCCCAAAGAACCACCTATGACCGCAAATAATTGATCAACTCTCAATACCTTTAATCCCAAAAGAAAAAGCTCGGCAATATCTCTTGCAATAAAGTCTTTGTAATTATGAATGAGATGATTTGGGTTCCCGTCGAATCCATTACCAGGAATATTAAACGCCAAAACCGAAAATAGATTAGTATCAATAGGCTTGTTTGGACCAATAAGTGCATTCCACCAACCCTCGGAACCTGTAACATTTGAATTACCGGTGAGCGCGTGATTCACTAAAACAACTGGTGCGCTTTGCAGCGCACAACCAAATAACTGGTAAGACAAATTAATAGGTATTGTCTTACCAGAAATTGTGGTATAATTTGGAATGTCTATATGTTGAATTTTACTCAATCCAATAATTTTAATTATAAATCAGCTGTTCCAATTTTAATTTTAAAGGGGTTTGGTTTAACAAATTGTCTTTTACAGGGCAGCGGTCCTGAACAATTTCTAACCACTTTTCTAAAGTTGCATCGCTAGCATCAGCTTCAGTTTTCAGTGAAACATTTATTGCTTTGAATCCTGAACGTTCGTCCTTAGATAAGCCTAAAAATTTATTTGGGTTGATTTCTCCTGTAATCTCAATATCCAATTGCTTTAATTCAAAGTGTAGCTCTTTTGCTACAAGATGACCAACTACATTGAGACAGCCTGCAAGTCCTGCTAAAATAAATTCAACAGGGTTGGCAGCTTCGTCATTCCCTCCTAGAGTATCTGGTTCATCTATTATTAAACTAAATTGTCTTGCTTTGGCTGTAAATTTTGTTGCGGAATTGCTTTGTCCACGCACTGAAAATGTCAAATCACTCATAAATTTATGTTTTGAGATTAAACTTCAACAAGTGCATCAACAGCCTTAAAAGCCTCTACTAAGTCTGCCTTTAAATCTTCGATATCCTCCAGACCTACCGAAAGACGAATGAGATCTTTTGTTACTCCAGTCGATTCTTGGGCCTCGTCACTTAGCTGTTGGTGTGTTGTACTTGCTGGGTGAATAATTAGTGATTTTGTGTCACCAATATTTGCAAGGAGCGAAAATAGTTTTGTTGTATCTGCAATCGTCTTGGCAGTATCAAATCCTCCTTTTACTCCGAAAGTAACTAATCCGCTTTGCCCATTTGGCAAATAACGATCTGCCAAAGATTTGTAAGCACTCGTTTCTAGTCCTGGATAATTAACCCAAGTCACCTGCTCTTGTTGTTGAAGCCATTTGGCAAGAGCCAATGCATTTTCGCTGTGTTTTTTAATTCTTATTTCAAGCGTCTCAAGGCCTTGAATAATTTGAAAAGCATTGAAAGGGCTTAATGCAGCGCCGTAATCTCTGAGCCCTTCTATTCTAACTTTCGCGATAAATGCTGCAGCTTCTAGCGCTTCGCTGTATACTAATCCATGGTACCCGGCTGAAGGCTCTGTAAATTCTGGGAATTTCCCATTAGCCCAATCAAATGTACCCGCATCGATAATTACACCACCTAAAGCAGTACCGTTACCATTGATGTATTTTGTAAGTGAATGGATGACAATATTTGCGCCATATTCAATTGGATTTAGCAAATAAGGCGTTGCCACCGTATTGTCTGCAATCAAAGGTACTTTATAGGCCTTAGCCTCATTAGAAATAGCTTGAATGTCC
>JABHDE010000068.1 GCA_018673215.1 Formosa sp.
ACCCTTGCTACTAATAATATATAAACACAGGTCTAATAAATTTGTGTGGTTTTTAATAAAACTTATAAACAAACCCTAAACTTTAATGTTTTATACTATAATAACGAGGTAATGTTTTTTATTTGCTTTTTAGTTGTGAGAAATTTATCGACAATATTTAGCTAATAATTTTTACTTGCACCCTTACTTGCACCCATTATAGTAATTATAGAAAAATGCTTATCTTTACACGTCTTCTTATAATGAGTATTTATAGAAGTAAATTGGAGAAAATTGAAGTTAATGGATATTAATATTTTTGACTGGCAGTCAAGAGGTCGTCGGTTCGAATCCGATCTTCTCCACAAGTGTCGCCGCTGCACTGCATTGTTTAATCAAAGCCCTCGTGAAATCGAGGGTTTTTTCTGACCTACAGTTTATAATATCAAGAAATTTATATTACTTAAGTAACGGACTTTTTAGCCACTTCTTTTAAACAGCTAGCCTACCAACTCTTTTTCTAACTCCTCTAAAGATTTCCCTTTCGTTTCTGGTAATAATTTTAAGAGGATAAAGAAGCCTATTAAAGCAATGAATCCATAGATGAAAAAGGTTAATGCGTTTCCTAAATTTGAAAGTTCCCAAGGGAAAATTAATTGAACCAAAGAACTGATAAGTGAATTAACAAATGCAATTACACCTATGGCCAACCCCCTGTATTTTAATGGATATAACTCGGACAACAACACCCACATTACTGGGCCTAAAGAAAATGCAAAACAAGCTATAAAACCAAGAATTCCAATTAAGACTAAAGTGGCATTTATTTTAGTTGCCGCTTCTAAAATTTCACCATCATTTTTAATATATGTTGCATTTCCTAAGGCAGATTTCACATCATTTTTAAAATCGAGGTCATTGTCATAAATTCTGTCGGAAAAATGTATTAATTTTTCTGAATTAGAAAAATCAAACTGAGAAATTTTCTCTTTGGAAAGTTGATATGTAGCCTTGTCAAATCCATAAGCACATAATAATAAACTTATAGCAATCCCAGCAGTGCCGATTAACAATAAGGGTCTTCTCCCCATTCTATCAATTAGGTAGATGGCGACAAAAGTGAAAACAACCGAAACAGTACTTAACAACACCCCAGATGAAAAAGCAGCATCACTACCAATTCCTGTTTGTTTAAATATAGACGTTGCATAAAAGTAAACGGCATTGATTCCTGTAATTTGTTGAAGTACGCCTATAATTAAACCTATAATTATTATGAAGCGCAACGATTTTTTTAATAAATCTGTTAGTTTTAACGTCGAAGTGTCTTTATCGCTGCGTATGCTTTTTTCTATAGAATTGACCTCTGTATGACCTCTTTCGTTTCCGTGAAGTCTTATTAAAACTTCTTTTGCATCAGAAATATGATTTTTTAGATACAACCATCGCGGACTTTTAGGGACAAAAAACAAAAATATGAAGTATAAAATTGCTGGAATTAATTCGACGCCTAGCATCCACCTCCAAACATTTTCATCTGTAAGAAAATCACTATTTGGAGTGTTGTATTTATTGAAAAAGTAATTACTTAGAAAGGCCGCGAAAAAACCAAATACAATATTTAGTTGTTGTATGGTAACCAATTTACCTCTGTTTTCTGCAGTTGATATTTCAGCGATGTACATAGGCGCCAATACCAAGGCAGCACCAAAGGCCAATCCACCAATCATTCTTGCGATATATAAGATTTCATAAGAACTTGCAGCAGCGGATAGAACCGCAGAGATTGCATACAAAAAAGCAACAAAAATGAGTAATTTTCTCCTCCCCAAAAGATCACTTAATCTACCAGAAAACAACATTGCAATCATTGCTGCAAATGATGGTGCACTTACGACCCATCCAGACTGTATTTCGTTTAATTCAAATTCTGGTCCTGCAAAGGACATAACTCCAGAAATAATTCCAGCATCAAACCCAAAAAGGAAGCCTCCTAAGGATACTACAAATGCAATAAATACAAGCTTTCTGTTCATAATCTGTGGAATTTAACTTCTTAATTTTATTAATAAACTATGGATTGCATCGCGCGTGGTGCAATTTCTAAAAGAGCTTCACTGTTATTAACGATCAGTTTGTAAACGATTTTAGTTTCTGTTGGATTCATTACGACAGTGACGATCTTTCCGTTTTTGTTCATAAACGAAGTGCTTTCTATTGAAGTGCGACTTGTTGTTGTACTCACACGAACGGCACCCGGTTTGATAAATTTTGAAAAGTGACCAATATAGTAAAAAGTAGGGGTATATATTAATTCACTTGTTTTTTTATTTGCATGAATAGGAGCAAAGCAAAAATTTTGAACGTGATTTGGACCTCCTCTTTCATCTAAAAGAATATTCCAATCTGTCCACCCCACAACTCCACTATTAAAGTCGTTAATCATAGAGTTTCCATAGCGTTCTGCGTTTGGCCAATGATGCAGTCTTTCGGTATTAAAATTTTCTTGACATCCTTCTGTAAAAAGCATGTTTTTTGTTGGAAACGATTCATTGATATTTTTTAAATTATCATATTTGGGCAATCCACCCGTCCAGGTTTCATACCAATGAAAGCCAATTCCCCAAGCATATTTTGAAGCCTCTGGGTCTTCAAAAATAGTATTAGCTCTATTTGTAATAAGGTCTCGATTATGATCCCATACCACAATATTTTTAGCACCCATACCTGCTTTTTCAAGAGTGGGTCCTAAATAATACTTTAAGAAATCACGCTCTTCTTCAGCGTTGTAAATACAAGATTCCCAGCGTTGAGTTGCCATGGGCTCGTTTTGTATGGTCAACCCCCAAACAGGAATCCCTTCAGCTTCATAAGCTTCAATAAATTTTACATAGTAATTAGCCCAAGCTTGACGAAATTCTGGAAGGAGTTTCCCCCCTCTAAGCATATTTTTGTTGGTTTTCATAAAAGCTGGTGGACTCCATGGGCTTGCATAAAACACTAAATTGTCATCAATCAATTCAATCGCTCTTTTTATGAAAGGGATTCTTTTTACCTTATCTTTTTCGATTGAAAATGTTTCTAGCTCATCATCACCTTCGTCAATGTAGGTGTGGCTCCCTAAGCCAAAATCACTACTATGAATGCTTGTTCTTATAATATTGTACCCAATACCACCCTTCCCAAAATAGGATTGAAGCAGTTCATTTTGTTTTTCAGGATTCAAAGTTGAAAAAACTTCAGCTGAAGCATCCGTTATAGCTCCACCAATTCCTAGATATTTTTGAAATGTTTTTTTTGTATTTACAAAAATTGCTATTTCAGTTTCTAAGGGTTGTACTTTATTTTTAAATTCCAGTTGATTTGTTTTCGTTAATCGCAACTCAGTATCCCTAGCTGTGGTATATACCTCAAGTATTTTGCTAGTGTAGCTTCCTTCGTTTAAAACAGCTTCCTTCGTTTCTGCTGTACCAACTTTTGCGTCTTTACATGAGGTGATTAAAACCAAAAGACTTAGTAGTTTATAATATTTCCTAATCATCGTTTAATGTGAATTACTTTCTATATTCATGTTTTACCCAATCGACCTCCATAACCCATTCGCCCTCCATTGGTGAATCGGTAATTTTTGCATAGTTTAAAATCGCAAACATAGATTCAGGATACTTATTTCCTTCCCCTATGTTGCGGTGCACTTCTTTTTCATCGAGACGATACACTAAATCATCTTTCTCCCATTCAACAGAGTATTCGTGAAATTCGCCTAAATTCGCATTTAAACTTTTACGCAAAGTCCACCAATCTCCCTTGTTGCATTCCTCTAAACTTTTAATAGCACCAGTTGTGAAACTGTTTTTATGATGATCTCCATGATGTTCAAAAATATCAATCTCCCCAGAACCAGTCATAGGCCAACAAACAGTTTCATCGGCTTCTTGGACAGGGGATTCATTATTTTGAGAACCTAAAATCCACCAAGCGGGAAACATACTTGGCTCTCCATTGTTTCTTAATTTTAATCTTGCGGTCCATTTCCCTTTAATAAATTCTTTTCGGTTTTTTGAAGCGATACGACCCGCTACATATTGTGTTTCTGGGTGCTGATTTCCGTGTTTATCGAAATTGTCGCAAGGACGTTTTTTTCCAATATTAACAACTTTTAATTTTAAAGTGCCATCACTAACTTCTCTAGTGCCAAATTCATTGTCAGGAACATAGCAGTGTGTTTCGTTATTGACCCAAATACGTTGATCCTGCCAATTATCTGAATTGAAAGTATCAAAATTATCTAAGAAGTCTATTTCCCAAACAGTATCTTCGACAATATGTGTAACTCCTTTGTTTTCTTTGATGCAAGATAGCAAGCATATTGCTATCATAGTATAGATGCCGTATTTCATTTTCTTGTATTTATATTTAATTGACACTAAATTCAAAAATTTGCGAATTTGATGTGTTTCCATTTTGATCTATTGTAACGACCTTCCAATAGTAAACTTCACCAGAAGTCACAGTACTATTTGTATTTGTATTGCTTGTACTCCCAATTTCATTGGCTGGAGGATTTACCGTATCAAGGTATATGGTGTAGGAAGCTATATCATTATCAATATCTGTTGCTTCCCATTGTAAATTTACAACACCTTCATTAACACTTGCACCCGATTGAGGGCTCACAGCTTCCGCTGGAAATGGGGGATGACTTTCTTGAGGAAGGCCTGCGTTATAAAATTTCCAAACTTCACTTTCTGTTGTTTGTGTTGTGCCACTTGCTAAGGATTTTACAGACCACGAATAAGGGGTCCCTCTTAAAACACGGATTAAAAATTCATTTGAAAGTGTGCTTATATTTCTTGAGGTCCCGTCATTTAAATTTGTAATTTGTAATATATAAGAACTTGCATTTGTAGCTTCTTGCCATTGAAAGAGGACATCTGTTTCGATCACATTCACCACAGTACCTTCATTACATTCTGTATTGTTCTCAGGGAAAATTAGTGTTGCCGCCCCTGGGGAGGGCTCACTGATCATTGCGGTGTCATCTTGTTCACTACTACAAGAACTTACAATGATTATTAAATATAAACTTATCGAAATTATATTTTTGATCTCTTTCATTGTTTTATAATTTTATAATTATGGGTCTTTTCTGATGTAGTTATTTTTAATACAAAAAATCCACTTTCAATATTCGACACATCGATTGATAATGTATTGGACGTCGGGCTGTATGTTTTAAAGACGATTAATTTTCCTGTCAAATCATAAATCTCTACTGGGATTCTAGCCAGGTTTGTAAGCCCGATATTTATAAATAACATATCCTGAACAGGATTGGGATATAATATAGGCTCACTACCAACAACTATGGTTTTTTCATACACTCCTTGACACTCTTTGTTTGTTTTTACACTCAATATATTTTCACCAATAGATAACGTTAATGCAATGGAACTTTCATCGGTAATGAATGTTTCATCATTTAAGGTAATATAATACACTTCTCCTCCGTCTAAAGTGATATTTAAGCTCGAAGAATAAGCAACGCGGTCCGCATTAACAATGAGTTCATCTGGCTCAATTACAACGATTGTAAAACACTGTTCATACTCTGGTTGCCCATCTATTGTGATGCATAATACATAAGTTCCAGCTGATAAATTTTCGAAACTAATATCAGATGAAAATGTTTCAGTTGTTGCGTAATTTTCACCACTTAAAGAAACTGTATAAGTATAGTTTTCTTCGGCTGATAATGCTATGCTTCCGTTGTTTTGAGATCTACAAGTTTCACTATACACCGATAATACATAATTTTCAGTAGGTAAAGAGAAAATTTCGCAGCCTGTTACATCCACAATAGCTCCCTCAGGGGTGTTTGGACATGCATCATTACCATCTAAGACACCATCGCCGTCACTATCTGGGTAATCGAATTCCATCCAATTAAAATTAAATCCACCTGTTAAAATTCGCATTCTTAACGTGTGTATTCCTTTCTCAATAGTCAAGTTGTCTGCAATTGTTTCCCAAGTTTGCCACCCATTAGTAATCACAGTATTCATGACAATTAGTTCCGTTTCTACAGCATTTTCATCAACAGTATACAGCCCAATTTGTCCTTGGCTAAATCCAGCGATTCTAAGTTTAATTCCGTATAAACCCGTTTGTGGAACAAAAATGGAGTAATCGGCATAATCGCCTGGATCTGTATAGCCTAAATTTTGACCGCCTCCTTCATCAGAAGTGTCTTCTAATCCCATTCCTTCCATAAAATCGTAATCTTCGACCTGAATAAGTGCGGGGATTACAACGCGTTGTGGAGCTACGTTATTAATAATTAAATCCGTAAATGTATTTAAAGTTTTACTTGATTGGGATTCAATTGTAGTTCCTGTATAACTCACGGTTATTACATCACCCGAAAGAAAGAAATCCTCTAAGTTAAGAACAATTAAGCGGTCCCTTGAAGGATCAGCTGTAACAGATGTTACTGTCTTTTCTTGCCCGTTTATAAGCACTGTAAACTGGTCTTCAGTGGCGTTTAATGATGCTTCCAAAACAGGCTCGCTAATAGTAACTTCTAAAGATTTTTCATTGGCGGCAGTCTTTCCATTTAAAGCTTTCAGGGCTACAGTCTCTACGGTTCCTGTGTTTTCAAATTCAATGCTACTAAAATTCACAGGAGTACTGTTATTAATATGTAATTTTAAGCTGTGTTGACCTTCAGGAAGAATAATGTCTTCAATTTCAAACATTGAAAATTGCGTCCACCCTCCAGTTGAACTTACAACTTGTGTCGCCGTTATTTCTTGATCGTCTATCGAAAGGTAGAATTCTCCACCCGTTTCTTGTGTTGCAATTCTAACAGTTGCTTTATAAACGGCTGCTTCAGTAATATTTACCGTATATTTCATCCATTCTCCTTGCTCAACAAAACCAACATGGAATCCATTACTATTGACATCATCTGTATTTTTTTCGATATCGACTCCGTCATTTCTGTAAGACCATCCACTGTTCCATGCAGTGTAATCTCCAGTAGATAAATTATAGTCGCCCACTACCGTATCATAGTATGCAAAATTATTTTTACCTAAATCAAAATCTGACATATGAACGACCCCTGGAATTACTGATGCTGTTCCATTGTATGGAATCGTTTCATCCGTTTGAACTTGTCTTATCAATGCATCAGGAATATCTTTTCTAAATCTACTATTTTCCACCAATAAATTATCCGCAAGTGCCATCATGCTATTAAAAGCTTCTGTTTGGGTTGGTTGCGAACCATTTCCTTGCCAATAATCTAAAATATCTTGATATCCTGGATTGATATCAATAGCGTATGGGCTATCTATATCGCCAATTTTACGAACGGCCCACCAGGCCCAGCCAATGTTATTGTCTTCAAAAAGTGATACAGCATCCGTAAACCATGTATTGGAGTTCTCTCCAGATTCTCCCATCCAAAGTGGAACGTTTTGTTGTTCTCTGAGTGGAAGAATCCAATCCAAATCTCCTGGGTTGTTGTTACTCCAGTATTTGTGAAAACTGTAAACCATATTATCATCCCAAGGCGGTGTTAACCCACTGTGATCGTTAGCATAAGAGTTTCCTTCAATATATATAATGTGATTTGTATCTACACTCCGAATCCCTGCAGTAATGTCTTCAAAGACTTCTCGTAATAATGTATTTCCTGGTAAGTTCCAATGGGTTTCATTGATGAGGTCATAACCACCAATCCATTCGTTATTTTTATATCGGTCCGCAATTCTGGTCCATAAAGCTACAAGCTTATCTCTGTTTTCTTGGCTTTCCCATAAAGATGGTTTTGAAGGGTCATAATCATTAATTTCTGAACCAGCTCCTTGTCCTCCAGGAGTTGCATGCATGTCTAAAATGACATAAATATCGTGAGGTGCTGCCCAAGCTAAAACATCATCTATCAATTCAAATCCTGTTTCTATCCAAGTGTTTTCTCCTGCCACCGCTTCTTCTTCGATAGGGAGAGTAAATAGATTGTAATGCATTGGAATACGAATGCTATTGAACCCCCATGCTGCCAAAGAATCTACATCTCGTTGCGTAAAATGATTTTCTCGCCATTTGTTGAAAAAGGTTTCTGTATTGCTTTCTCCCATCAATTCGACCAACTTCTCTTTTATCTCGTGTTGGGACCCTGCAAATCCAGAGGTTTGCATCATGTAACCTTCCATGATTTGCCATCCTCCAGGTCCGTAGCCTCTTAAAAGAACTTCTTCATTATTTGAATTAACAATTTGTGTTCCTTGAGTGTGAAGGCCTTGACCCCAACTAAATAATACTGTAAACATTAGGCTTATAAAAAGCACATAATTTTTCATTGAACTTTTATTTTAGGATTCAAATTTTCTTTTTGTGATAATATAATTTTTGTATTACTGCAATAGTAAGGACCAGTTGTCTAAAACAATTCCTTCCGTCCCCCATTGACCACCTCCAGTCCTGAACAGTAGGTAGTAGGTTCCAGTGGATGTAATTTCAAATTGACCTGGGTTTGTGGTTGTATCGCAACCACCTGCTACGGCTGGCCCCGAATAGGTTTTTAAATCTCCACATTCCCATGCATTATAGGCTTTTAGAACATATTGGTCTCCATTATAGTCCCCTGTATTTTCTACGGGCTGTGTAGCACCAATATAGACTTCTCCCCAAACGTCATTAATATCAGCATAAGTCATGTCCATATCAAACTGATAGACCCCTGGATCTAATGTTAGCTGGGTATAAATAGCCCAGTGTTTCCAGTCACTTGGACTTTGTGTTTCTGCAAAGGTCACAACTCCATCTGCGATGGTTACGGAACCAATTCCGTTATCGGTAGGGTCTATATTAATAATAGTCCAACCACTTGAATCGTCGAAGCTTCCATTTGTGATAAGATTTGTAAACACAGGCTCTTCTGCGGTCACTTCACTTGAAAAGTCATCCGAAACAGCGGCGTCATTTGTGGCTGTAAGAGTCACAGTGTAAGTCCCAGCTACAGTATATGTGTATTCTGGGTCTTCTTCTGTTGAAGTGCCAGTACCATCTCCAAAATCCCAAGTATAACTTGTCGCATTTGTAGATGTATTTGTAAATGTTGCGGTAAGATTGTTAGCGTCAAATGTAAAACCTGCTACTGGTGCAGCAGCTGGATCTATCACAGTCACTTCTTTCGTAATCTCTGCGGAACCTGTTTCATTAGTCGCTGTTAGTGTTACCATATAAGTGCCTCCATTTGTATAGTTGTAAGTTGGATTTTCTTCAGTTGAGGTGCCAGAACCATCTCCAAAGTCCCAAGCATAACTTGTTGCATTGGCAGATGTATTGGTAAACGTTGTTGTAAGATCAGATGTTTCAAATTCAAAATCTGACACAACAGCGAGTGCAAATGAGCCAAGGGATTGAACAGTCACGTTGTCTATCACAACGCCATTAGACCCGTAGCTTCCACTTCCTATCGCTCCTCCTCGTATCACTAAGTAAACCGTTCCGGCTTCAGGAAATTCAAATATTGCACCTTCACTTTCACAAGTAATTGCTGAAAAATCTCCTTCAAATGGTTCGTTTCCACAACCTTCCCAGGTATTCAAGGATAGCCTTTTTCCTCCATCAGTATAGTCTTGACCCTCAACAGGGGCTTCCATTCCTACATAAACTTCAAACCAAGAATCCGTTAATGGACCACCACTTATATCCATAGAAATTCGATATTCGTTATTTGCCAAAACTTGAATGGGTTGGTAAATACCAACATGTCCTCCTCCGACACCTGTCCAATGAGCTTCGTTATTATCAAATGACACATTGATTCCGTCTGAAATAGGTAAAATAATCCATGGATCACTACCGCCTTCAAATTCACCATTTTGAATGAGGTTAGGGGCTTCTAAGTCATCAGTTATAACAACGGTTTGTATAGATTCAGCAACTCCACCTTCAGTGAATATTCTAAACCTCACATCATAATCACCACTATCAAAAAATATCTTGCTGGCTTCATATCCTTCTGCAGAGGAGTTGTCACCAAAATCCCAATGTGTGTACCAGTTTGCATCATTTGGAGTTGCTGAAAAATATACTTTGTTAGGGTTTTCAGAATCAAATTCAAATGTAAAAAAAGCATCTTCGCTTGTTGGAGGCGCTACAGTCTCTTCGACGTCATCTGCACATCCAGTAGAAATAAAAATAATTCCTACAATAAAAGTCCAGCTTAAAAATTTTATTAGTTTCATATGTTTATTTATTTGGAATTAAAAATTAGTACCCTAGGTTTTCTATTAGGTTCGGATTATTATTAACTCTATTTTGACCAATTGGTAAGTAATAATGACGTTGATCAAAACTCATTGGCAATGCTTCTGCATCAAAAGTTTCGTAGGTAAATGTTTCATTTCCTGCGGCATCAATATGTCTAAGTGTTCTCACCCCTTCAACCTGAATACTTAAAGCCTCTGTTGCAATCCGCCATCTTCTGACATCCCAATAACGATGGTCTTCAAAGGCGAGCTCTAACTTTCTTTCGTTACGGATTCTATCCCTTAATTCAGTGCCAGAATACGGCTCTAAACGTAAGTTTTGTTGTAAACCAGCTCGGGTTCTGATCACTTCAATATAGTCTCTTGCAGGAACTTCTTGCCCTAATTCAATGGCAGCTTCTGCTGCATTTAAATAGGTTTCGCCTAATCTAAAAATAAGACAATCCTGACCTGAGTAATATTGTGGTACAAAAAGAGGTGAATCGCCATCTTCTAAATATTTTCTTACATAGAACCCTGTTTTTGTAGCATCGGGATGAATATTGAGCCCGTCTTTGCCAATACCCGTGCCACTCCCAGTATCAATAGATCCGCCAGTTTCTGTGCCATACCAAATTTGTACTGGCTCCCCTTGAAATATATCATTATTGGTTAATATGGTGCCTTTAAGACGTGGGTCACGATTTTCCCATGGATTATTTTCGTCATAACCAGAACCACTTTCGCTAGGCAATAGACCTGTACTCAATACTTCATAACTATCTACAAGTTGCTTTGTTGGGGACATACTTGCTCCCCAATCCAGTCGATAACTAAAAGGGACATTATGTAAATCATATTCATGTCCTTTTTCAAATGGAATCCAAACTTTGGTAAAGATGGCTTCATCATCTGTTTCGTCTAAAAACAAATTAGCATAATTAGTTGCTGGATCAGAGTATTGATTAAAGAGTGAATATCCACCTTCAATAATTACAGTTTGTGAAGCACTCAAAGACGTTTGGTAATAGGCATCCGCATTTGAAGCAGGTATTCCCATAACTCCATCAAGCTGAACTGAGCCGTATTTTGCAATACTCCCTGCGTATAGTGCAGCTCTGGATTCCAAAGACTTAGCAGCCCATTTAGAGGCTCTTCCTTTTTGAGAAGCCCAGCTGTTTGGTAGTAAATCGAATGCAGCTTGTGAATCAGATAAAATTTGATCATATACTTCTTTTTCAGTGTTTCTGCTAGGAAATAATTCCTCTTGTGGTGTTGTATCCGGATTTTGAGGCACAAGAATAATTGGAACACCTCCGTAACGTTTTGCTAAAGCAAAATAACAGTAAGCTCTTAAAAAGTGCATTTCTCCGAGTCGGTTGTTGCGTTCTTCGACTGTAAGCACAGAGTTAGGAATCTGTTCTAAATTTTCAATAGAGTAATTGATTTTCCAAATTATATCATACCCCCACCAATCTAGAGGCCAGGTGTTATTTGCGGTACCCCATATTCCCGGACGGTATTGGTTTAATAATGCTGTCCAAGTATAGGTACCTCTAGCCAAATCTGATATACCATCGCGTTGACAGCCACCTACATCCCAGAAACTTTCTAAATAGTCCCAAGGCATTCGATCATAAATCTTAAAAAAATAAGTGTCCATTAGGGCTCTATCGCTCCAGACATCATTTTCGGTGATACGATCCAATGGCGGTTCGTTTAAAAAGTCATCATCACAAGTAATGAAAGTGAGTGCGAATAGTGCAAAAATTATGTTTATACGTTTCATAGTAATTTTATTAAAGTGTTATGTTTACACCAAATGTTATAGATTTTGTTTGTGGATAATACCAGCCCACGGAGGAAGTATTTTGCGGGTCAAATTCTTCTTTATAATCTTTAATAACAAATAGGTTATATCCCGTTACAAAGACAGTCATTTTTTCAAAACCTACATTATTTTTGAATTCTGGTAAGGTGTAACTTAAATTAATATTTTTGAACCTTAGATGCTTTCCGTTTCTCAACCAAAAATCAGAGTATTTATAGTTATTATCATTGAATCCACCGTCAGCGACTCTTGGAAAGGCAGCTCCGGTGTTTTGAGGCGTCCAATAGTCAAGTTGATAACTGTAACCGTTAAATCCATTTCGTAAAGGGCTTTGTGCCTCACCATCTAAATAAATATCATAGCCTGCAGCACCAGTTAATAATACAGAAAGCGAAAAGTTTTTGTATTCGGCCCCTAGGTTTAATGAATAATTAATAGCAGGTTTATCACCAACTCCAAATACCTTTTGGTCTTTTACATCAATAATGTTATCCCCATTTAAATCTTGATACCTTATGTCTCCAGGTTGTAAACTTGAATTTCCATTGCCATCTTGGATCGCCCATTGATCTATTTGGTCTTGAGACTGGAAAAGCCCTTGAGATATATAGCCTCTTCTCAAATTTGTATAGCCTCCTGTTATCGTAAGATTATCTCTCATAAATGGATCTTCTTGATATGTTTCGTCTATAAAAACAGCCTTTTCTCTAGACTTTGAAAAATTTAACAAAGCGTTTACTTTCAAATTATCATTTAATTGTTTGTTATAGTTTAATGAAAATTCAAACCCTTCATTTGAAAATTCATATAAATTTTGGTCGGCCACGGCGACACCTAATGTACTTGGGACGCTAGAGTTGGCTCTAGCGATAACATTTTCTCTTTTTCTTAAGAAATAATCAAATGATATTGAGAGTGCGTTGTTAAACAAAGAGGTGTCAAATCCGACATCATAGGTCGTATTTTTTTCCCATGTGAGGTCAACATTTGCGAGTGCGGTGTTGTCAATAGTTGGAACTGCGGCATCTCCAGGTATCCAGAAGAAATTATAATTAAAACCACTTAACCATTGGTAAGCAGCAGTTCCATCATATCCAGCGGTCCCTACTGAGGTTCTTAATTTAAATTCCGAAACGGTATTCTTTAAAGGTTCAAAAAAGGACTCTTCAGACAGCCTCCAGCCTATTGAAGCAGATGGGAATGTTCCCCATTCTTTTCCAGGTGCAAATCGTGATGAGCCATCATGTCTTATTGTAGATTCAAAGAAATATTTTGATTTATAGTCGTAGCTTAATCGTCCTACAAAACCCAATCGATTTTCGCGATATTCACCACCATCAGCCCCTTGATTTTCTAGGGATCCTGCAAAGAGTTGATCGATTAGGGTGGATTGAAAATCTTGTCGTCTTCCACTAAAATTTTCTCCTTGTGCTTTTTGAACTTCCATCAAAGCCAATGCCGAAACACTATGGTCTCCAAACGTTTGGTCATAATTAATGGATTCTTGTAAGACGTATTGATTGCTATAGCTTGTACCTTGCTCAAGAACAGTGTCACTAAAGGATCCTTCAGGGGTAGCACGAAATACATCATAATTTCCTGTTTGCCTGTTCAAAGTATAGAGATTATATGTCTTTCCCCAGTCTTTTTGAAATGATGTATCATAAATTAACGAAGCATATGTTTTTAGGCTTAGCCCAGGGATTTGATTGACATCCCATTTGAGAGATATCTTGGCATCAAAATTGTTATTTTTTCTTCGGTAATAGCCAGCATTAAAATCTTTTATTCCTTCAGCAATATGATTTGGACTCACACTTGGTTTGGCAGGTGTTCCGTCAGGGTAGTATGCTAAATCTGTTGGAAGAGCTCTGCTTAATTCTCTAAAAATATTATAGGCTGAGTAGGCTGGTGCTTCGTTCATCTTTCTGCGAGCAGCCAGATTAAACGTTAATTGTAAGTTGTCAGTAACCTTTGCATTAAGGTTAGAACGTAAATTGTACTGTTGAAACGACAATACATCGGCGTTGTAATTAGACCCTTGGTCTAAATATCCTGCAGAAACAAAATAGTTCACTTTTTCTGTACCTCCTGTTAGGTTTAAATTGTGGCGTTGTTGAAAGCCCCAATCTTTTATGACTAAACTTTTCCAATCGGTATTGGGGTAATTAATGGGATCTGCTCCAGATTGAAATAACTCAATTTCAGCCTCTGTGTAAGCAGGGGTTTGATTAGAGTTTCTTAAACCTTCATTTAAAACTTCGCCGTATTGAGCAGAGCTTAGAAAATCAGGATACGACGTCAGAGACGTATAAGTAAATTGATTGCTATATGTGAGTTCTGGCTTTCCAAACCTCCCTTTTTTTGTTGTAATTAAAACCACACCATTTCCTCCTTGCACTCCATAAACTGCCGCTGCTGCTGCATCTTTCAAAACAGATATACTTTCGATTTCATTAGCTTCTAATTGGTTTAAGTCACCAGGTGCGCCATCAACGATCACTAATGCATTACCAAAATTTCTTACTTCAAAAGAGGAATTACTAAATCCTGGCTCCCCTGAATTTTGTCTCACAAATAATCCTGAAGCCAATCCCTCTAGACCATTACTTACAGCAGCTACAGGTAATCTTTTTAAAGTTTCCTCATCAATCGTTGAGACTGCTGAGGTTAACTTGACCTTAGATTTTGTGCCATAACCAACCACAATTACTTCGTCTAATTCACTTGTGTCTTCTTTAAGTATGATAGAGAAAGTTAATTTGTTTTCTATTTTTATTTCCTGAGTCAGATACCCCAAATAGGAAACCACAAGGATATCAGCAGGAGAAGCATCAATAGAAAAATTTCCATCAAAATCTGTTGTTGTTCCTTTAGTGGAGTCTTTGATTAGTATGGTGACTCCTGGAATGGGTTGTTTAGTTTTTTCGTCAACTACATTTCCAGAAACCGAATTCTGAGCCAAACCGATGCTCATACAAAGCATGAATCCGAGTGTAAGTAATCTTGTTTTCATAATAATTAAAATCTATAAGAATCCCTGACCTAATAATAAAAGCCAGGGATTTTTGGATTAATTTAAATGGTTGGTTAGTGTTTGATCAGTCTTTTAGTTTCCATTCCTAATTCAGTTTTGATTTTTGTGATATAAATACCAGGAGTGAGATGTGTTGCATCAATTGTTGTCGACATTGTATTTGGTTGTAATGAAATCACTCGCTTTCCAAGGATGTCAAAAACCTCTATAGAATCGATACGCATATTGTTCATAGCAACATTCCAGGAATTGGTAGTTGGGTTTGGATATACTGCAACTCCTTTAGTTTTTAAATCTTCAACTCCAAGCGATGCAAACGCGCCAAAAACAAGGTTGTCAAATTGAAACGTATCTGTAGCTCCACCCGTATTGGTATCACTTTGAATATCAAAAAACAATACAAGTCTCGTTCTATCCATAGTATTAAATGCTGATAAATCCCATGTAATTTTCTGCCATTCGCCAGGAGTTGTATATTCTTGACCGAACACTTCATGATTTGTTCCGTGATTGTCACCAACTTGAAGTTTTAGCATGATAGGTGTTGTACGACCCCCCTTTACCATTAATGAAAACCCTCTGTCAGCAGAAGACAGATCGAATCCTGAAGTATTTAGGAAAGCATGAGACCACCAAGTAGAATTACAGTCTGATATTTGCCCAACGAATGCGCTTGTATTAATCCCATCTGTCACAGTATTAGCTACCAAATCTGTGTAGGCAGCGCCATCTGAAGCTCCAAATTCTGTTGCGGTTTCAAAATCGACAGTCAATTCTGTGATTGGTGCAGGTGGTGCTTCGGTTGATACCAATGTAAGGTTGTCTAATATGACTCCAGCACCCCAGTTTATTCCACCTGTTCTAACAAGAGCGTAGTAGGTGGTGCCTGCGTCCAGTCCAATAGTTCCGTCTAAACTTTTACAATTAGTTGCTAACCAAGAACCAGAATATGTGTTTGTTGTACCTCCACAATCCCAAGAGTTGAGGGCTAATAAATTTACGGCTCCAAAATCATTAGTATTGTACTCTTGCCCATCAACTGGTGTTGTTGTTCCTACATACAATTCAAACCAATGCTCATTAAGACCATTTGTGGTAACGTCCGCATCAAACTGGTAAAAGCCTGTTTCATCAACGGTAAATGCTTTGTAAATGGCTACATGACCTTCAGCTCCCCAGCCAGCGTCATTAATGTCATCAAATGTCACGACTCCATCGGCAATGACTGCAGTCGCATTGTTGTTTCCATTTTGTTGGATCACTGTCCATGCTGTTGGGTCATCAAAAGTTCCATCTGTAAATATGTTTTGAGCAAAACCTAGAGATGTTGTCAATACTAAAAGAAATAATAAAGTAATTTTTTTCATAATAATAATTTTGTTTATGTAACTTAAATTAATTTAAAACAAGCAAAATCATTAGCCTGCATTATAACAAGTCCAAATGTAACATTTAAGTTGATTTAGTTTCTAAAATCCACCACATCAAAAACTCATTTTGTTCGAATATAAACTCATCAAAAATTCTCATAAAATTAAATTTTCAGAGAATATGACTTTTTTTTAATACATTAGACCTTCAAAACAAAACTCGCAATATGCGTTCACGAATATTAAATTTATGTTTAATTATATTGTTTTTCTGCGAAACATATTCTCAGTCAAATGAGTCATTCAATTTGAGTAAAATCCCTCTCAAATCCCATTTTGATCCAAAAGATTATGAGGGAAGTATTCAAAATTGGGGTTTTGATCAGGATACAAATGGTATGTTGTATAGTGCCAACAACGAAGGGCTTTTAAAATTTGATGGAAACGAATGGGTTAAGTATAAGGTTCCTTTGGCAACAAAGATTCGAGCTGTTAAAGTAGATTATCAAAACAGGGTTTTTGTTGGAGGGCAGAATCAATTAGGATATTTTGAAAACACCACAAACGGATTTAAGTTTACTTCCTTGGTCGATAATCTTGAGCCTGATCTTAAGTCATTTTCTGAAATATGGAAAATTATTGAAATAGATCAGCGTATATTTTTTAATACAGAAAGTAAACTATTAGTTTTTAATGGTGATGAAATAAAAGAATTGCAATCACCTGGATTTTTAATCGCTTCATTTAAACACAAAAATAAGCTTATAGCTCAATTTTATAAAGAGGGGTTGTATGAGTTCATAAACGGAAGTTTCGAACAAATTTTAGACACTAAATTAATGCCCGAACTCGTTGCAATAATAGCATCAGCAGAAGATGATTTTTATTTCAGCACCATGGGAGTGATTTATAAATCGGGCAATCCGAATACTCCTTTTAAAGACTATTCAAATGAATTTGGATCCACGAATGCAGTTACTAAACTTAACAACGGAGACTATGCTATAGGCACTCAAAACAATGGCTTATTTATTCTTAATCCTAACTTTACCATTAAGCAACACTTTACAAAAAACAATGGATTATCAGACCGAACGGTAAAGTCTGTTTACGAAGATAATTTTACTAATTTATGGGTCGCGTTAAATAATGGCATCGATTACCTAAAAATGAGTTTGCCTTTTTCATTATTAAATGAAGAAGTAGGAGTTGAAGGCACAGGGTATGCCGCTCATAATTTTAATGAATCTATTTATTTAGGAACGAGTAATGGTGTTTTTACACAGAGCTCTGCTCAAAAATCTAATAACGCTTTGAAATATGAATTTGTTCAAGGAAGTGAAGGTCAAGTTTATAATTTTTCACAAATTGATGACGAGCTTATTCTTAATCATCACCAAGGTGCTTTTACAATTAACGGAAATAGGCTAGATAAATTTCATGATATCGGAAGTTGGAAATTCGTTAAGTCCTCTGATCCAGACCTTATTTTGGGCGGAGATTATCAGGGCATAAGATATTTTAAAAAGTTAAATGGACGATGGAATAGGGTGGGTGAAATCCCTAGTTTGACAGAGTCGTCTAGAATTTTAGAATTTGAAAATGATTCCACGCTTTGGATGACGCATGGTTATAAAGGAGCCTATAAACTTCATTTAGATCGTAATCTGCAACTTAAAAAGAAGGTCCAACACTATGGTAAACACAGTGGATTCCCATCAAATATCTTAATCACTTCTTACATACTGAACGGAAAATTAATTTTCACATCAGAACATGGGATTTATGATTTTAACGCAGACTCTTTAAGTTTTTCACGGAATTTATTTTTTGAAAAAATGCTTGGAAAGGTACATGTCAGTAAATTAGTTTCTACGGAAGATAATTCTATTTACTTCATACAAAATCAAGAACTCGGGGTGCTAAAAGAAGAAGGTTATGGCGCATTTCAAAAGGAAACCCTGGTATTTAAACATATCAATAAATTTATCAATGATGACCTTCAAAGTATTTCTATTATTGATGATCAGAATATTTTAGTTGGGGCAAAAGAAGGGTTTATTCATTACAATCCTTTAAAAGATCATCTTATAAATAAAGATTTTTCAGTAGTTATTAGTTCTGTTGAAATCACAAAAAGTGAGGATTCAACAGCCACTATTTTTCCATTACTAACCAAACCTTTAGAGTTAGATTCTAGGCAAACAATCGAAATAAGCTATGTATCTCCTTACTTCGATGGTTATGAAGATTTAGAGTACAGCTACAAATTAACCCCATTAGATAAGGACTGGTCCAAATGGTCACCAATGAATGACAAAGGCTATGATCACTTGCCATATGGTCAATATACTTTTGAGGTCAAAGCACTAAATTTATACGGAATCGAAAGTAAAACATCTAGTTTTTCATTTCAAGTTTTAGCTCCTTGGTATGCAACCCAAGCCGCCAAGTTGGGCTATTTTGGGATGGGCGTATTGGCCTTTGTATTGATCCCAGTAATTCAGCGTAGAAAATACAAAACTGAAAAATCAATTATAAATGAAGAGAAAGAGAAAGAGCTTAAAATTAAAGACGATGAAATTGACAAACTTCACACCGAAAAATTGCAATCCGAGTTAGATCTTAAAAATGACCAATTGGCATCGATTACGATGCAATTACTTAAAAATAAAGAATTCATTAAAAATGTTCAAGATAAAATTGGAGGTACATTAAATAAAGGAGGTTCTAGACAAGACCTAAAACGTCTAATTAAGACGATAGATCACGAGTTATCGGATAATGATTCTTGGGATCAGTTTGCATATCATTTTGACCAGGTACATGGAAATTATTTAGAAAAACTGTCGACTAATAATATACGTTTATCTCCTAGAGAAATAAAATTAGCGGCATTCCTTAGAATGAATATGAGTTCTAAAGAAATCTCAAAACTATTAAACATTACAACTAGAGGAGTTGAGCTTGCTCGATATAGGCTTAGGAAAAAACTGAATCTAAAGCGCGAACAAAATTTAGTTGAATTTTTGATTGATTTGGATCGTAATTAGGTTTTATTAAACCTTTAAAACGCCTTCTAGACTTGTTTGATAGCTTTTTTCTAACAATATAACACATGTATTTTTCTATATGTATCGTGATTTAAATCATAAAAATCAACTTGTTATTTACAATTAATTTTTATAAATTTGAAATCCACCAATTTTTAAAATACATGAAACATATATTTTCAATTTTAGCACTAATGTGCGCTATTACACTTGCGTCTTGCAATGAAAAACAACCTTGTGAGGTTCCAACAAATGGATTTTTAACTGACACGGAATTTCAAGTAAAGATGGGCTCTTCTAGTGCTGTAGATATTTTTAATCAACTCGACACTGCATGGGCAAAACGAGATTATGAAGCGATGAAAACATTTATCGCGGACGAGGCCTCTCTTAGTTTTGACGATGGATTTGTAGCAACAACCCCTCAAGAGTTTGTAGATAAAATTAAAGCTGATGCTGTGGCATCTGAAACTGCAGGCAACAACCAATGGGTTACAAACTATGCTTTTGCTCTCACACTTACTGATGATGGTTCTGAAGAAACAACTATCGATTCAGGCGATTGGGTACATGCACAGTTTACAACAAAAATAACGGATCCAGATTCAGATATCGATTCAGAAATTTATTACGAATACTACCATATTGTGGACGGAAAAGTAACACAGTGGAACCAATTTAAAAAATCAATTAAAAAATAAAACAATCAATTAATCTTAACTAAATATAACAATTATGAAGAATTTTATTACGGTATTATTTTTAACTGTAGGGATTACAGTGAGTGCACAAGTTGCCAACATTACTTACGTTTCGGTAGAAAGAGAAAATTCTGAAACTTTCTTAAAGCTACACGAAAAATTTACCAACCTTTCAATTTCTGAAGATCGAAAAATTACTGGTGGAGGAATGTTTGCACATGCCTTTGCAGGAGATTACACGTTTGCTATTTATGACTTTTATGCAAATGAACAAGATTTAGTAAATGATCCAGCTCTGGCAGATGCCGCCATGCAAGCCAATGTAGAAGCTATGAACCTAGACGACGCAGCCAAAGATGCACTTATGTCGGAATACCAAAATTATGTTGCGATGTATGTTCACAACCATTCAGACCAAATCAGACAAAGTAGAGGTTTAGAAGATATGACGTTTGAAGCTGAGGATTTAGACTGGAGCACCAAAAAAGTAGTAGTTGTGAGTACATATGATACCAAATGGGGAAAAAACAGAGACTTCGCTGATGGTATTATAAACGGAAGTTTAAAGACACTTAAGGAAAGTGGGCATGCCGTAGCAGCTTACGCTAGCCGTCACTTTTATGGCTCTGGAGCCGACTGGCAAACATACCAAGTTTACAATTCTTGGTCAGACTTTGCAGCTTATGAGGAAGCAAACTTAGGCGGTCCAATGACAGAGGACGACAAAAAATTCTGGGCAGCGATTGATTCTCATAGCGATGAAATCTTAACTTATATTGGAGGAATGGACCCTGAAACAAAAGTATTTAGCTACTCAAAGTAATCAACACCCAAACCTTATAGTATCAAGCCTTCCAACGAAATTGGGAGGCTTTTTTGTTTAAATCTCTTTGTTGCTCAGGTGAATTTACAATTGTGGGCACTAGTACAAACAACTTAGATGTCATAGATTTAATTTTTAAGATTGCATATTGTCACCTTAAAAATTAAACAGTAATTTTACCTTTCAAATGGGAATCGGTGCTTGAGTATGTTACATTTACAGACGAAACGATCATCAATAAATTAATGATATGAAACTATTTAAAGAATTTAAAGATTTTGCGGTTAAAGGCAATATGATAGATATGGCCATCGGAATTATTATTGGTGCCTCTTTTAATGCAGTCATCAATGTTTTGGTAAAAAACATTATACTCCCCCCATTATCCCTTTTATCAGATGGAATTAATTTTCAAGAAAAGAAACTTATTTTAAGATCGGCTACAGAAACTACCAGTCAAGTGTCTATGGATTATGGCTTATTTGCAGAAACCATTCTCGATTTTCTAATCGTTGGATTCACCATTTTTATTGTCGTAAAATTCATCAACAATCTGAAAGCAAAAGCAGATGATGTAAAAGATGTTACCGTCCCAACCCCTGCGGATATTCAGTTGTTGTCTGATATAAAAAAATTGCTCGAGGTTCAGAACAAAAAGCTCCTAAAATAAGTTAGCGCGCATTATACAAACGAGCAACATATTTTCCGATCACATCAAATTCTAAATTTACTATTGTACCTGCTTCAAATCCGTTAAAATTAGTATGCTCGTATGTATAAGGAATGATTGCTACGCTAAAACCATCGTTTTTAGAATTTACAACTGTTAAACTCACTCCATTAACTGTAACAGAGCCCTTTTCAATTGTGAGATTTCCTAAGGATACGTCATACTTAAAGGAATAGATCCAACTTCCATTTTGGGTTTCTACACCAGTACAAGTCCCCACTTGATCTACATGCCCTTGAACCATATGTCCGTCCAACCTGGCCCCCAATTTTAATCCGCGTTCTAAATTTACAGTTGCTCCAATTTCTAAAAAGTTGAGGTTTGTTTTGTCCAACGTTTCTTTGATAGCTGTCACAGTATAGTTTTTTTCTGACAATGCGACAACTGTTAAGCATACTCCATTATGAGATACACTTTGATCTATTTTAAGCTCTGGAGCCAACACACTTTCTATTGTTAAGTGTAAGTTGTCATTCTCGGTGACTAATTTTTTTACAATTCCTAAATCTTCAATAATTCCTGTAAACATGCTTTTAATTCGTTAAATTTGTGAATTCAAAATTACAAACATACACGTCACTTTTAATGGAAAAAGAAGAAAAAATAAAAATTGGAATTTGTATAGGAGATTTAAATGGGATCGGAGGCGAGTTGATCATCAAAACTTTTGAAGACAATCGAATGCTTGAATTCTGTACTCCTGTTGTATATGCTTCTGTTAAAACGGTGGAGTTTCTTAAAAGACACTTTAAGAGCAATCTAGAGTTTAATAAGATACAAAAGGCAAGTCAAGCAGTGAATTCCAAAGTAAATGTTGTAACTGTATGGCATGAAGATGTTAAAATTGATTTTGGAAAAGAAGATCAAAAAGTTGGTGGATATGCTATAAAATCACTTCAAGCATCAGTTGAAGACCTAAAAAACGATCAGATTGATGTTTTGGTTACAGCACCAATTAATAAGCACAATATACAATCAGAGGAGTTTAAGTTTCCTGGGCACACCGATTATTTAGCCCAAGAGCTCCAAGGGGATAGCTTAATGTTTATGGTGTCTGAGGATCTTAAAGTTGGTTTATTAACAGATCATGTGCCGGTAAGTGAGGTCTCAAGTCATATTACACCAGAACTAATTGAAAAGAAAATTTCAATTATATACAATTCCTTAATTCAGGACTTTGGTATCCGAATGCCCCGCATTGCTGTTTTAGGGATTAATCCCCATACAGGAGATAATGGCGTCATAGGGACCGAAGACGATACCGTTTTACGACCTACATTAGAAACCATCAAAAAAACAGGAAAATTAGTGTACGGTCCTTACTCTGCTGATAGTTTTTTTGGCTCTAAAAATTATAAAAACTTTGATGCAATTGTTGCGACTTATCACGACCAAGGCTTGATTCCTTTTAAAACTATAGCGTTTGGAAATGGTGTAAATTTTACAGCAGGCCTTCATAAAGTTCGCACGTCTCCAGACCATGGAACCGCCTATGAAATTGCAGGGAAAGGAGAGGCCGATATTAGCTCTTTTAAAGAAGCTATCTTTTCTGGGATATCTATTTTTAGAAATCGTAAAATGAATGAAACTCTCACGTCAAACCCATTACGGAAACAACCTAAAAAGCGTTAAATAAAAAAACACTTACATTGGGGTTCGCCTAAATAAATTTTTATATATTTGCAGGCTCAAATATGCGTGATAATGAAGCCACTAAAAGCATTTGACATACAATTTGTAGGGCTAAAGCTTGGTAATCATGTTTATGAGTATGAGATAGATTATAAGTTCTTTGAGCATTTTGAATATGATGAGTTTAACGATGCAAACGTTAAAATTGTTCTAAACCTTGAAAAAAAATCAACCTTTTTAGAGTTGAAATTTTCTGCAGAAGGAACGATTAATGTAGATTGTGACCTAACAAACGAACCATTTGATTACCCTGTAAGTGACAGTTTTGATCTAGTCGTTCAGTTTGGAAATGAGTATAATAACGAAAATGAGGCAATTTTAATTATTCCACATGCCGAATACGAAATTAACGTTGCACATCACATCTATGAATTAATTATTTTGTCCCTTCCTCAAAAACGGATTCATCCAGGAGTTGAAGATGGTACATTAGACTCAGAAATACTTGAAAGACTCGAAAAATTAAGCCCAAAAAGCTTAGAAAATAAACCTCAACAAGAAGATATAGACCCTCGTTGGGACACATTAAAAAAATTATTAACGGATAAATAATATAAAAAATGGCACATCCTAAAAGAAAAATCTCCAGAACTAGAAGAGATAAAAGACGTACCCATTACAAGGCAACAACGCCTCAAATAGCAACTTGCCCAACTACAGGAGAAGCGCACTTATACCACAGAGCGCACTGGCACGAAGGGAAATTATACTACAGAGGACAAGTCTTAGTAGACACTACTGTAGCTGAGGAAAACGCAGCTTAGTAGGTCGTATTACATACAGTATTAAAAAAACGCTCTAATGAGAGCGTTTTTTTTTGTTTAACACAATTTTTAAAAACGCAAAAAAATCAATTTTTAAGCCTTTTTTAATCAAAATTGAGTATTTTTGACACGTTTTTTGGTTGTTTTGGCGTAATTGCTTTTAAACCGGTCAAAATAAAAAATGCAATTTATGAGCAAAATATCAGCAGCAATAACCGCTGTAGGTGGATATGTACCTGACTTCGTTTTAACCAACAAGATACTTGAAACAATGGTTGATACTAACGACGAATGGATCACATCAAGAACAGGAATTAAAGAACGTAGAATTCTTAAAGGTGCCAATAAAGGCACTTCGTTTTTAGCAATCCAATCTGCTAAAAATCTTATCAAAAAACACAATTTAGATCCAACGACTATAGACCTTGTAGTTGTTGCAACTGCAACTCCGGATATGAAAGCAGCCTCAACAGCTGCTTATACAGCCTCTGAAATTGGAGCTACTAATGCCTTTTCATTTGACTTAGATGCCGCATGTTCAAGTTTTTTATTCGGAATGTCTGTAGCCTCTCGTTATATAGAGTCTGGAATGTATAAAAAAGTATTATTAATAGGAGCTGATAAAAACTCTTCAATGATTAATTATGAAGATCGTGCTACTTGTATCATTTTCGGAGATGGTGCCGGCGCTGTTCTTTTCGAACCAAGCGAAGAAGGTTATGGTATCCAAGATGAATATTTAAGAAGTGACGGATCTGGCCGCGAATTTTTACGTGCGACTCACGGTGGCTCTGCTAATCCTATCACAGAAGAGTCTTTGAAAAATCAGTCGCAGTTTGTTTTTCAGGATGGAAAAACAGTCTTTAAAAATGCTGTATTTAATATGGCAGATGCAACCGAAAAAATATTAGAGCGGAATAATTTGGACAACGATAAAGTCGATTGGTTAGTTGCGCATCAAGCGAACAAACGTATCATTGATGCAACTGCAAATAGAATCAATTTGGACTCTCAAAAGGTGATGATGAATATCGAGAACTATGGCAATACAACCTCAGGAACCCTTCCGCTATTATTAAGTGATTACGAATCAAAATTAAAAAAAGGAGATAATCTAATATTCGCTGCATTTGGTGGCGGATTTAATTGGGGATCAATATACCTAAAATGGGCATATAATTCCTAAATGTAATAAACAAACTAACTAAACAATAAAACTCTAATTATGGATTTAAAAGAAATTCAAAATTTAATCAAATTTGTAGCTAAATCAGGTACAAGTGAAGTGAAATTAGAAACGGATGATTTCAAAATCACCATTAAAACAGGTGCTGGGGAGTCAGTGACTACGGTTGTACAGCAGACTGCTGTTCCAATGCAGCAACCCGTTATTGCACCACCACAACAAGAAGCTGCTCCTGTGCAGATTGCAGCTCCACCAGCTGTGGAATCCGAAGACGCAAAATATATTACAGTAAAATCTCCAATCATTGGCACCTTTTATCGAAGACCTTCACCAGACAAACCTTTATTTGCAGAAGTAGGTCAATCGATCTCAGAAGGCGATGTTCTTTGTGTGATTGAAGCCATGAAACTTTTTAACGAAATAGAATCAGAAATTTCTGGAAAGATTGTAAAAATTCTTGTGGACGATGCTTCTCCAGTGGAATTTGATCAACCGTTATTTTTAGTAGATCCATCATAATAATAGTTTACATTTTTAAAGCGTAAAAACTATGTTTAAAAAAATATTAGTAGCCAATCGTGGCGAAATAGCTCTAAGAGTTATAAGGACATGCAAAGAAATGGGCATACAAACTGTTGCTGTATATTCTACTGCAGATTCTGATAGTTTACATGTTAAATTTGCAGACGAAGCAGTTTGTATTGGACCCGCTCCCAGCAGTGAATCTTATCTAAAAATCTCTAATATCATCGCTGCAGCAGAAATCACCAATGCCGATGCAATTCATCCTGGTTATGGATTTTTATCTGAAAATGCTCGGTTTTCTAAAATTTGTGATGAACACGGAATCAAATTTATTGGTGCCTCGCCAGAAATGATTGATCGCATGGGCGACAAAGCCAATGCCAAAGCAACCATGAAAGCAGCTGGCGTTCCATGTGTTCCAGGAAGTGAAGGAGTGATTCAAACTTTTCAAGACTGCATAAAAGTTGCAAAAGAAACGGGCTATCCAGTAATGTTAAAAGCTTCTGCCGGAGGTGGAGGAAAAGGGATGCGTGCTGTCTGGAAAAAAGAAGATCTTAAAGAGGCTTGGGATGCAGCCAGACAAGAATCTAAAGCCGCCTTTGGAAATGACGATATGTATATGGAAAAACTTATTGAAGAACCTAGACATATTGAAATTCAAATTGTTGGAGATTCTAATGGGAAGGCCTGTCATTTATCAGAGAGAGATTGTTCTGTACAACGTCGTCATCAAAAATTAACTGAAGAAGTTCCTTCTCCTTTTATGACACCTGCCCTTAGAAAAAAGATGGGAGAAGCTGCTGTTAAAGCAGCCCAATATATCAAGTATGAAGGTGCTGGAACCGTTGAGTTTTTAGTAGACAAACATCGCAATTTCTTTTTTATGGAGATGAATACGCGAATCCAAGTAGAGCATCCAATTACCGAACAAGTCATCGATTTTGATTTAATACGGGAACAAATATCCGTAGCGGCTGGAGTATTGATATCTGGAAAAAATTACATTCCAAAATTACATTCAATCGAATGTAGAATTAATGCCGAAGACCCTTTTAATGATTTTAGACCCTCTCCGGGAAAAATAACAAACCTACATTCGCCTGGCGGGCATGGGGTTCGTTTAGACACTCATGTGTACGCTGGATATAGCATCCCTCCTAATTATGATTCTATGATAGCCAAGTTAATTACAACTGCTCAAACAAGAGAAGAAGCTATTAGTAAAATGAAACGTGCCTTGGACGAATTTGTTATTGAAGGTATCAAAACAACCATTCCATTTCACCGTCAACTGATGGATCATCCAGACTATTTAGCGGGTAATTATACCACTAAATTTATGGAAGACTTTACAATGAAAGTTGTTTAAGACTCATATATTAAAAACTCCGAATCTAATTCGGAGTTTTTTTATTCTAATTACGAAGTAAATTAATCCGATAAAAATTGTAATTTTAGCCTATGAACTTATCCTACTGGGAATTAAACACGTGGCTAAACAATGTTGATTATACAATTGTTGGGAGCGGAATTGTAGGCTTAAGTACCGCACTCCAACTAAAAAAAAAGTCACCACGGGCCAAAATAGTCATCTTAGAAAAAGGGCTTTTCCCTCAAGGGGCAAGCACTAAAAACGCAGGTTTTGCCTGTTTTGGGAGTTTAAGCGAGATATTACAAGATTTACAATCACACACAACCGAGGAAGTCCTAGAACTTGTTAGTCAACGGTATCAAGGGCTTCAGCTTTTGAGACAAACCTTAGGAGATAAGGTCCTTTCATACAAACAATTGGGAGGGTATGAATTATTTTTGAAAAAAGACCGAAGTCTTTATGAATCTTGTTTACTCAAGATGCAAGAAGTGAATACTTTTTTAAAGCCAATCTTTAAAGACGAAGTATTCTCGAGTACTACTAACCGTTTTGGTTTTTCAGGTGTTGAGAAAAATTATATTCACAATCAGTTTGAAGGTCAAATTGATACCGGTAAAATGATGCAGTCCTTAATTAAAAAAGCACAACAACAGGGTGTTATTATTTTGAATAATTGTACTGTGGAAACTTACACTGATCTATACAGTAAAGTAGAAATCAAAACAAATCATTTTGAATTTTCTTCCTCGAAATTAATTTTAACAACAAATGGATTTGCACAACAGTTAATGAATGAAGACGTGCAGCCAGCACGGGCTCAAGTTTTAATCACTAAACCAATAAAGAACCTACATATTAAGGGAACGTTTCATTTAGATTGTGGGTATTATTATTTTAGAAATATTGATGATCGTATTTTATTAGGAGGAGGTCGAAATTTAGCTTTCACGGAGGAGCATACTACTGATTTTTCTCAAACGGAAAAAATTCAAAACGCCTTAGAAGCCTTGCTCAAAAATACAATTCTTCCCAAGAGGGATTTTGAAATCGAACAGCGTTGGTCAGGGATTATGGGTGTGGGATCACAAAAAAAACCGATAGTGAAGCAGCTCTCAAACCATGTCTTTTGTGGGGTTAGAATGGGAGGAATGGGCGTTGCTATTGGCAGCGTGATTGGGAAAGAAGTCTCCGAACTTTCTACCCATTAATAGCTTCTACAGATTCCACTCTTCCAGCTAACATTTCTTTTAGCATGGCTTCTATCCCACTCTTAAGAGTATAGGTAGAGGAAGGACATCCACTACAAGCGCCTTGTAGAATAACCTTAACTGTTTTTGTTGCCACATCGTAAGACTCAAATACAATATTCCCGCCGTCACTAGCGACCGCAGGCTTGATGTGTTCTTCCAAAATATTTATAATCTCTTTTGAAGTGTCATCTAAGGCTTCATAAGCTACATCTAACTGAACCGTTGTTTTTTCCAAAACCTGTGCTGCTTCAGCAGTTACCATTTCTTTCCCATCTTCAATATAAGATTTCATAAATTCTCTTAATTCCATAGTGATGGCGCCCCATTCAACAATATCATACTTAGTAATTGATACATAATTTTTGTCGATAAAAACTGCTTTTACAAAAGGAAACTGAAAGAGTGCAGTTGCAAAAGGAGATAACTTTGCATCTTCAATAGATATGAATTCAAATGTTTGAGACACTAAAGTTTTATTAGCTACAAACTTTTGTACGCCAGGATTTGGAGTGCTTTCTGCATATACCGTCACTGGATTTTTCTTTTTATCCTCATTTAAAATAATTACCCCACCTTCATTTAGATAATTTTCGATCTGCTCTCCAACTTCTGTTTGTACATCGCTCCACTCAATAATATCATAACGCTCCACAGCAATAAAATTTCCTGAAATATACACTTTCTTTACAAAAGGCAAATGAAACAGTTGTTGAGCCAAAGGAGAATTTTTTGCATCATCTATATTTGAAAATTCAAAACTTTCGTATTTTGTGAGGAATGAATCCGTTTCAAATTTTATAATTTTTGGATTGCTAGTTTCTAGAATTGAAACCGTTATTTTTTTCATCAGTATAATTTTTACAAAGATAATAAAGAAATTTCTGTATATTTGGAGAGCACCCAAATAAATATGAAGAATGAAACGCCTACTTTCAGTATTCTTTGGTCTTATCACCTGTGTTGCTTTTGCGCAAGATATCAATATGCAAAATGGTACATTCACTCAATGTGGAGGTATTTTATCTGACTCTGGTGGGAACTCTGATTATTCAAATAACGAAATTTTTACATTTTGGGCCATGGCAGCGAGGGACAGTATTTGAAAATGTTAGAATTGGAGAACACATTATTTATGTGCGGGATTTATTAAACTGTAATGAGATTAGTGAAAAGAAAATAGTAATAGGGTACCCCAAATTTTTCACACCAAATGGCGATGGATACCACGACACATGGAATATCGTAGGAATGACAGTGAAATCTAGCTCAAAAATTTATATATTTGACCGTTACGGGAAATTATTAAAACAACTCAGTCCAACAGGAGAGGGTTGGGATGGAACCTTTAACGGAGAACGGCTTCCATCCAGTGATTATTGGTTTGTGTTAGATTATAATGATCCTGTAACAGGAGAAGTTAACCAATTAAGAGCTAATTTTACGCTCAAAAGATAATATTTATGACAGTATTTAAGAAACTTGTGCTTATTGCCATAATGGGACTGTTTGTTCAGTCAATAAGCGCTCAAGAAGGCTTACCAATATATTCTGACTATTTAACAGATAATTATTATTTACTTCATCCTTCAATGGCAGGCGTTTCTAATTGTAATAAAATTAGACTTACAGGTCGTCAACAATGGTTTGGAGATGAAGATGCACCAAGTCTACAAACAATGAGTATCAATGGACGTATTGGAGAATCTTCATCAGGAGTTGGAGCTATTTTTTTTAATGACAAAAACGGTTACCACTCTCAATCGGGAGCTTATTTGACCTATGCACATCACCTTATGTTTTCCAGAAATACGATTGATTTAAACATGTTATCCTTTGGATTGAGCGCTGGTTTGATTCAATATAAGTTAGATGAAACTGCTTTTTTAGAGTTTGATCCAATTATTGCAGGGATTGAACAGAGCGCTTCCGATTTTAATATTGATTTTGGATTTTCTTACCATTTCATAAATTTCTATGCACATGCAACCATTAAAAATGTTTTGGCAAATGAGGGAATTAATATCAATGAACAAGGGATAAGCTATGACAACCTAAGAACTTACTTGTTTTCTGCCGGGAATGTATTTTCTAAATTAGGAAGCGACTGGAGTTACGAACCTTCTTTAATGTACGCATATAAAGATGCTACCAAAGAATCGTTTATTGATGTTAACTTCAAAGCTTATAAAGAGTTAGATTTTGGAAAACTTTTTGCTGGAATCTCTTACAGAAGAAGCTTTGATGGTGCTGAATTTACTACAGATTCAGGCGTAAGCAGTCAAAAACTTCAGTATTTCACTCCAATCGTCGGTGCTGAATATAATAATTTTGTGTTTGCATATACATATTCATACCAAGCCAATTCAATAGTTTTTAACAATGGAGGCTACCACCAATTGACTTTAGGGTACAACTTTGGTTGTAAGAAAGAAAAGTACGACTGTAAATGCCCGAGTGTAAACTAAAGCTAAAAGTCTATTTTTGTAATACCAGCTGTTTCTGATTTTAGAAGAGACGTAATGACTTTCTTTTCTCCATTAGTATAAAAGTGATTTCTTTTTTTGACGGTAGTTGTGTTCAGTAATTTAGTGTTTTCTAAAACTTTTTTTGTTTGTCGAGCAACTGCTTTTCCAGAGTCAATAATTTTGACATGGGCGGGTAATAGTTGTTTTAATATAGGTGTCAAAAAATGATAATGAGTGCAGCCTAAAACTAAACAATCGATTTCAGCATCAAGCATTGGTTGAAGGTAACTAAGGATTAAGTGCTTCATCTCATCAGAATACAATGCACCATCTTCAATGAGCTCTACAATGCCGTTTCCTTCTTGTTCAATCACTAGTAAATCGCTAGAATACAGTTGTGAGGTTTTGTGAAACAATTGACTTCCAAGCGTGCCCTTGGTTGCTAAAATCCCTATGGCTTTAGATTTTGATTGAAGTGCTGCAGGCTTGATCGCCGGTTCAATCCCAATAAATGGTAGGGGATAGTTTTTTCTTAAGGTGTTAATGGCATTGGTTGTGGCAGTATTACAAGCTACTACAATGAGTTTACAGCCTTTATTTATGAGCCATTCTGTATTTTTAATAGAAAGATCAATGATGGCTTTTTCGCCTTTAGGACCGTAGGGAGCATGTTTGGAGTCCGAAAGGTATATAGTGGATTCCATAGGAAGTAGCTGATGGATTTCTCTCCAAATAGAGAGACCTCCGACCCCCGAATCAAATATACCAATAGGTTTTGAACTCATACAATACAAAAATAAAAAAGCTACCCTAATAGAGGTAGCTTTTTGTAAATTATTTGGGAGGTGTTTTACTAAAACCCTAATTCAGTTTTTACGTCTACTAATAAGTCAGTACCACCAGCATAAATAATGCCTTGTCCTTGAGAAGCATCAAGGACATAATCAAATCCTTTAGCTTTTCCAACCTTAAGGATCGCATTTTTAGCCTTTTCAGTGATTGGTTTTAATAAATCAAACTCTTTTTTCTGTAAGTCTTGTTGTGCTTGCGTTTGGTATTGGCGAATACTTTGTTCCATTCCTTGAACTTCTTGTAAACGCTTTCCATTCTCTTCGTCTGTTTTGGTAGCAGACTCACCATCGTATTGTTTTATTTTATTTTGTAATTCAGTGGCCATTGCTTGAATATCTGTTTCATAAGTTTTAGCCAATTTTTCTAATTCTGATTTAGCACTTTGCATTTCTGGCATTGCTTCTACTAATTCTTGTGTATTAATATGTGCAACTTTTGTTTGAGCTTGTAATGTAAAGCTTGTCGCAACAAAAAATGTAGCTGCTAATAAAAGTGATTTTAAGTGTTTCATTGTAATTGTGTTTATGATTTAAATTTATTTATTGTTTTTAATACTATCTCTTCTTTTTTTCTGTGCTTCAAGCCGTGCTTTACGCTCTGCTAATGCTCGTTTTTTCTTTTCTAATAATGCCTTTTTACGCGCTTCTCTGTCATTAATTACTTCAGAAGCTTTAGTTGTTGTTGTTTTATTGGCAATTGCTTTTGCTCGGTCTTCTAATGCTTTTTGCCTTTTAGCGGCGAGCTCTTTTTTACGTGCCTCTCTTGGGTCCACTTTTTCAGTGGTTTCAGTTTCATCAGCATTTGCAGTTTCATCCGTAGATACTTCAGACGCAGAAGTTTTAGTTTTTTCAGATTTTGCTTTAGCGCGTTTTTCTAATGCTTTCTGTTTTTTAGCTTCTACAGCTTTTCTTCTTGCTTCTCGAGCGTCCAATTTTTTTTGTCGATTTGCTTCTAACGCTGCTTCACGTTCTGCTTTTCGTTTGTCTAATAATTTTTGACGCTCATCCTTGGTGTTGTCCACCTCAACGATTGTTTCCTCTTCTTTAGCTTCTTTGCGTTCTTTTCTCGACTCAACTTGCTTTCTATTTGAAGATCTATTAATGGTACGCAATATTTGTTCACTAATATCATAACGGTCTGCTGAATACAGCATCACTACATCGGCAGATTTATCAAATATAAAATCATATTTTTTGGTGGCAGCAATTTCTTGAACCGCTGCAAAAATTTGGTCTTGAATGGGTTGTATCAGTTGTTGTTTTTGAATCATTAAATCCCCATTTGGTCCAAATCGTTTTTGTTGGTATTCAATAATCTCGTTTTCAATAATTTGTAAATCTTCTTCACGCTCAGAGATGAGTTCGTTGGTTAGAAGAATACGCTCGTTGTTTAGTTGCTTTTTTTGATCCTCTAGGTCTGTTAATCTTTTTTCAACTTCGCTTTTCCACTGCTGAACTTTAGAATCTAATTGTGCATTGGCGTTAGAGTATTCGTTGATATTTTCTAAGATATACTCGGTATCAATGTAGCCGATTCGCACACTTCTTTGTGCATATATAGAGCTACCTATTGTACATATAAAAAATAATAGACTTATTTTTTTATGGGGTGTCAGTTTTAATAATTTTAAAATTAACAAATTCATATTACGATGGTTTCAAATTTTTAGAATTGGGTTTTGATATATAGTTCTTCAAATTAACGAAATTAATTTTAAAATATTTCAACTCAACTCCATTCATTCTGTTACCTTATAGAAATTACCGTGCCAAACATTAAAATTGTTGCCCTATAATAAAGTGTGTTTGCCATCCACTTTTAATGGTTTCGCCTGGTAATGGGTCAAACCCATGTCCGAAGTCAATCCCTAACAAACCAAAAGCAGGCATAAATAAACGCAAACCAACTCCCGCAGATCGTTTGATTGCGAATGGGTCAAAATCATCAAAGTTATTATAAGAAGCACCACCTTCTAAAAAGGCAAGTGCAAATATTTTTGTTTGTTGTGCGAGTGTAATGGGGTGTCTAAGCTCTAAAGAAAACTTATTATAGATGGACCCACCATCTTGGCTTGAGAGTGACTGGTTTGGATATCCTCTTAGTGCAATGGCTTCTCTGCCATCGAGGCTGTAGGTCCCTAATCCATCTCCTCCAAGGAAAAAGCGTTCAAAAGGAATGACACCTCTGTCGTTATTGTAGGCTCCTAAAAACCCGAATTCAAAGGTGGGTTTCAAAATCAACTTTCCAGCCAGCTTAGTGTACCATTCCCCTTTAAATTTAATTTTATAAAACTCTAACCATTTATAACGTTCTTGGTCAATTTCTCCAATGCGTTCTGAAGCAGTATTCCTGATTTCAGCAGCTTCAGGGGTCGATGTTGTTGCGTATTGTTGTATCAGATCATTTTGCTCTTCTCTCTCTGTTTTTAAAGCGCTATAATCTACATTGTTAACTAAAGAGTATGGAAAACTAAATTTTGCGGTTAAGCTAAAACTTGAACCACCTTCTGGATATATAGGGTCATTAAAAGTATTGTTTCTACTCAACCCAACAGTGTAAGCCAAATTGTTTGAGTTACCGTTTCCAAATGTAAATAAGCCTGTATTGTAATTATTTAAATCATAATATTGAAAACTTATAGCTTGCGACAATACAAAGTAATCATCTGGAACGGATAGTTTTTTGGCGACTCCAAGCGTAATACCAGTGATGTTAAAGCTTCTATCTTTATCGGCATCTCTTGTGGCAGGATTGTATAAAAATTGTTTAGTTTGAGACAACGATGAAGAAAATTGAACAGGTTTTTTACCGCCTAGCCACGGTTCTGTAAATGACAAGCTGTAAGTCTGGAAAAATCTACTAGCTTGTAAACGTAATGCTAAACTTTGACCATCACCCATAGGAAAGGGCTTGTAAGCTTTTTCATTAAAAAGGTCTTTTATAGCAAAATTATTAAACGAAAGACCTAAGGTTCCGATGAATCCACCTCCTCCGTAACCTCCTTGTAATTCAATTTGACTTGCCCCTTTTTCAACAACTGTATACTCAACGTCTAAAGTACCATCTGTAGGGTTTACATTCTTTAAATCTGGGGAGATTTGTTGAGCATCAAAATAGCCAAGCTGGCCAAGTTCACGAATGGTTCTTACAATATTACTTTTGCTATACAGCTGACCTGGTCGGGTTCGTAATTCTCTGTATATAACCGCATCATTCGTTTTATCATTTCCAGTAACATTGATGTTTTTGAAATATGCTGGTTTTCCTTCAGTAACTCGAATTTCCATATCTATGATATTTCCATCAGTGCTTACTTCAACAGGTGTAATTGTAGAAAAAAGATAGCCATTATTCTGATATAAATTTGTTAAATCAAAGGCGTCAGGGTCAGAGTTGTCTGCGATTCTTTTTTCTAATTCAATACCGTTGTAAGTGTCTCCCTTCCTAATTTTTAAAACTTGATTTAGTTGTTCGTCTGAATAGATCGTATTCCCTAAGAAATTAATAGCCCCATAATAATACTTTTCTCCTTCTTCAACTCCAATATTTAAGCTGATTGTATTATTGTTGTTGGTGGTGAGAGTGTCAGAAATGATTCGTGCATCTCTGTATCCTTTTTCTTTGTATTTATCGACGATGCTTTGTAAATCTTCCTTGTAGTCAGCTTCAATATATTTAGAACGTTTTAAGATTCTTAATACATTTTTCTGCTTCGTATTTTTCATTGCTTTACGAAGTTTCTTGGCACTCAGTTTTCCAGTACCATTAAATGTAATATTTCTAACCTTTATTTTTTGACCTTTATCAATTCGTACAAGCATGTCAACTCTCGACTTTTTAACAGAATCCACAACCTTTGACGTAGTAACAGTTGTTTTGGCATTTAAAAATCCAAGTTTCCGATATTTGTTTTCAAGATAATTTTTGGTAGTCGTTATGAGGTTTTCAGTGACTTTAACACCAGACGTGAGGTTATTTTCTTTGATGATTTCTTTGATTTTCCCTTTTTTGAGGCCAACAATTTTGACGTCTTTTAGTTCTGGTAAATCGTTTAAAGCTATCTCTAAGTAAACGTTGCTTCCTTCGGTTTTAGTTGCAAACACCTCAATACTACTAAATAAGTTTGAATCCCATAATTTTTTAATTGCAGCACTTATTTTAACTCCTCCTGGTATGATTACAGCTTCTCCTTTTTTTAACCCAGAGTACGTAATGATAGTTTCAGCACCATAAGAAGTGTCTCCACTAACATTAATGTCAGCAATGGTGAAAGTTGATGTTTTCAGTTTTATTTCTTGGGAGAATATTACAAAACTGCTCAAAAGTAAACTGAAGCAAAGTAGTGTATTTCTGTATCTAAAAGCTTTATCAATGAAGCTGTTCACTTGTTTTTCCAAATCGTCTTTCTCTTTTTTGATAATTTATAATGGCTTCATACAAATTTTCATTTGTAAAATCTGGCCAATATACATCAGTAAAATATAATTCTGCATAGGCAATCTGCCATAACAGGAAGTTACTGATACGTTTTTCACCGCTTGTACGGATCAATAAATCCACATCTGGCAAATTCTGGGTGTAAAGATGCTGATTAATTAGCGTTTCATCAATGTTTTCTACTGAAATTATATTATTTTTAACTTTATCACATATTTGTCTTGTTGCATTTACAAGTTCA
>JABHDE010000055.1 GCA_018673215.1 Formosa sp.
TATCAAACTCATAAAAGCTATACTATAGAGGAAGCCCTTTCTAAGCTTCAAAAGTATTGTGCCTATCAAGATCGTTGCCACAAAGAAGTTGAGCAAAAACTCAAACAGATGCGAATGATCCCTGAAGCCATTGAAATTATTATTGCAGCGTTAATTGAAGATAGCCACCTGAACGAAGAACGTTTTGCAAAAGCGTTTGTAAGAGGAAAATTTAGCATTAAAAAATGGGGAAAAGTACGATTGACATTAGAGCTCAAACAACGACAACTGTCCAAGTACATTATCAAAACTGCTCTTCAAGAGATTGACCCTAATGACTACCTTCAAACATTTCACACTTTAGCAGAAAAAAAAGCAGCAACTCTCACCGAAACAAATCCTTGGAAAAAAAAGAAAAAACTCGCGGACTACCTTCTTTATAGAGGATGGGAATCTCAGCTGGTATATGACAAGGTGAATATGCTTGTCAATTAGATTTAGAAGTTATAATGGACTCCTATCAAAACATTTCCTTTTGGCATAGGAACAAACCCTGTTTCCACATAATCTGTGTTAAAAATATTATTTCCAATGACAGAAAGTTCAAGTCCTGAAACATTCAAAGTGGCCTGTACGTCTACTACACTATAGCTGCTTCCCGAAGAACGTTCCGCAAACTTATAAATGATACTTTGCGATACATTTTTCAAAAACTGCGAACGAACTGTCGCCGTAAAATGATGGGTCAATGCATTGAGTACATATTTAGAATAGGTCGTTTTTATGTCGTTTAAATCTTCATCTAAATAGGTGTATCCCAGACTAATATTTTGAGTATAGAGCCCTGTTTTAAAACTGGAAGACAGATTCAGTTCTGCTCCTGTTGAGGTTAAACTCTTTAGGTTTGTGGCCTGCCATTTATCGGCTTCATTTTCTTTGGTATAATCAATCAAATTATCAGAAGATCGATTAAATACAGCGATATAGGCATTGAAATTTGCTCCAAAATATTTTAACCCAATTTCTTCAGAAAGTGCTTTTTCAGGTTCTAAATTCTCATTTCCTAAATCGGTTCTTCCTATATAATACAAATCGGTGTAGGTTGGAACTCTATAGGTGTAGCCCACATTTGCATAGGCTTTGAAAGCATCATTAATAGCATAGCCAACATCGAGCCCTGGAAAAGCATGAAATTTAAAATCGGAGAAATAATTTACAGAGATGCCCGGTGTAATGTCTAAACTATTATCTGCTAAAGAAAATCGATGCTCTACAAACAAATTTGCCATTGTTCGGTCGCGCTCTCCTAAATTAGTGCTGGTCATAAACACCTTAGCAGCATCGATTCCAAAACCCGTAATTCCAGCGTTTGATGTATAGGACGCATTGACTTGCAATCCTACTTTATTGGAGATGTGTAAATTTCTATAAACCGATGGTCTTTCACGAACATACAAATACATATCTTGATTTCGTTTCCAATAGACTCGCGGAGTGATTTTAAAATTTTCAGTTTGGAATTTTGTAGAAGCCCCCACAAGACTGCTTTGTGTTTCTTCATACTGGTCGTGACCACTTTCCACGGCATAAAATTGATTTGCTCCAAATTTTCGTTCTGAGAAAGTGCCAATCACATCAATAGGATTGCCATTTGTATTAAAACGCCCTTTTACAAAGTAATTTTGATTTTCAAAATCAGTATTATGTCGATAGCCCTCTGATGTGTTTACAGAAGCATGCCCTATAAGGCTTGTATTTCCTAAGTTGGTTCCTAAAGTTCCCGAGGCTTGTTGCTGGTTATAAGAACCAAGTTTATACCCTACGGAATTTACTGTGTCAGCATTTGATTTCGTGACAATATTAATAGCTCCTGTAAAAGCATTTTGTCCAAAAACGCGTGCCGCAGGGCCTTTGATAATTTCAACTCGCTCAATCACTTCTAGAGGCAATGCCATATTTAATGTATGGTGACCCGTTTGAGGATCTTCCACTTTAATTCCATCAATTAAAAGCAGCGTTTGATCAAAACTTCCCCCGCGAATGTATAAATCTGCTTGCATTCCATTGACACCTTGACGTCTTACATCGATGCCGGCTTCTTGTTGCAGAAGTTCCGCCAAATTAGTTGCAGGACTTTGCTTGATAACTTCAGACGAAATAAGTGTTATCGTTCGGGAATTCTTCTTAAAAGGCAACTCAATCGCTGTTGAAGTAATCGTAATAGAATCTAACCTTTGTGCTTCTGATGGTTGCTGTGCTAGTACATTGAAAGATAAAAAAATGCTCATTACGAAGAGTGATAAACAAAGTTTAGTGTTCATAGAATTTTAATTTTAGTCTGTCTAAATTATTGTGTAAAGATATAAATACTATGATATTCCAATCAAATAAATCAAATAAATAATAATAATTAATTACTTTTTAACTACAATAAAAAATGCCAATTCTATTTTAGAAAAACGCCAAATGTACTACCTTTAGACCATGTTTGCACTTGTTGATTGTAATAACTTCTATGCCTCCTGTGAGCGGGTTTTTAATCCGAGTTTACGCCAAAAACCGATCGCTATTTTATCCAATAACGATGGCTGTGTGATTGCGCGCAGTGATGAAGCAAAAGCATTAGGACTTCCTATGGGGGCACCTGCATTTAAATTTAAAGCCTTTTTCAAGGCGAATAACATTCAACTATTTTCATCTAACTATGCGCTCTATGGCGACATGAGCAGTCGTGTGATGCGTATTTTAGAGCACTTCTCTCCAGATGTAGAGGTATATAGTATTGACGAAGCGTTTTTAAAGCTCAACGGATTTGATTCTTATGATTTACAGACTCACGGATATGAGATGCGTCAACGCATTTTGAAATGGACAGGCATTCCTACCTGTGTTGGAATTGCACCAACAAAGGCATTAAGTAAAGTTGCCAATAAAATTGCCCGAAAGTTTCCCAAAGAAACAGGAGGTGTGTATATCATAGATAGTGAAGAGAAACGGATCAAAGCTTTGAAATGGACCAAACTTAAAGATGTTTGGGGTATTGGCCCCGCATTACACAAACGCCTATCCGAAAAGCAGTGTAAAACCGCTTACGACTTTGTACAACTCCCTGATATGTGGGTGCGAAAAACGTTTTCTATCACAGAATGGAAGCTAAAAAAGGATCTGGAAGGGATTTCTAAAATTGAGACGGAAACCATTAGAAATAAACGTGCCATTGCCACTACACGCAGTTTCGAATCTGCTATTAAGAATCTTGAAGAGATTAAAGAACGCATTTCTACCTTTGCATGTAGTGGTGCTGAAAAACTTCGAAAACAAGGATCTAGTTGTCATATGATGATTGTTTTCCTACGTAGTGACTACCATAAAAAAGATACCGAACAGCACCGTGCCAGCGTTGTGGTTAACATTCCATTTCCTACCAATTCTAGTTTAACTCTAAGTGCCAATGCCGTCAAAGCAGTTGCCTCGATTTATAAAAAAGGAATTCAATACAAAAAAGCTGGGGTAATTCTTACGGGGATTGTGCCAACAGATAACCACCAATTGCAGTTGTTTGAGTCGGAAAACCCAAAGCATCTTCCGCTGATGCGTACCATCGATTTTATTAATAAAAAGTACGACGCCCCAAAATTAAAATTAGCCAACCAAGATTTAAAACGTACGTGGAAAATGCGCCAAGAACATTTGTCACCAAAATACACGACCAATTTTAAAGAAATAATTACAGTTCAATGTCCATAAAACAAAACACAGCTCTTACCTTTTTTACTCCCGAAAATTTTAATAGCCTAGGGGCGGTCTATTTTGACACAGGGATTTCTGCAGGATTTCCATCGCCAGCAGAGGACTTTAAACAAGAACGTTTATCCCTAGATAATGAGCTTATCAAAAACAAAGAGGCCACTTTTTTTGCTCGAGTCAGTGGACAATCCATGGTTGATGCTGGGCTGAGTGACAACGATCTTTTGGTCATCGACCGCAGTCTTCCACCAGA
>JABHDE010000038.1 GCA_018673215.1 Formosa sp.
AACAGGGTTTGTACATCCTGCAACTTCCAATTCGTCACAAATCCCATCAGAATCGCTATCATTAAGACAAACTTCATCACAATCATATAAGTCTGCGGCAAACTCACAACTTCCATCTTCTGTATTGAAAGATGCATCGTAATTGCAAGCATCTATGTTTGTACATCCAAGAGGTCCGTTTGCAACACAAAGCAATGATGCATTAGATTCTGATGTTACCAAAGATGTACTATTTGTGAGGTAAACAACATTTTCAGTAGTCGAGTACATATCTGTCCCGTCTACAATAAAAAACGAGACTTCTTCATTTTCTTGTGCACCATCAATTCCTTCACCTGAAACATCATCTCCATAAATAGTCATTTGAACTGAGCTTACGCCAAATATTTTAGCAGATCCGACTACAAGATTAGCTTCAGTAACCGCAACTAAATAGGCATTTTCATCTGTTACTGAAAAGGAATTCATAAAACCATCGGAAAAAGCGACCTGCATGTTTGCACCTGTCCACTGAGAACCCTCGAACTCAAGATACCAAGCCTCACAATAACCAACACACGAGCCATCGTCTTGATTCGCCTGAGGATTGAAATTAACAAATTCCGAATCTGTACAACCCGGAATGGCAGCGATACAAGACCCATCATCCAAAGAAGCTAAGTCGTTAAAATTAATCGCAGTTTCATCCGTACAACCTGCTACTATACCACATTTAAAGACTACTGTTGCAGCATTAGTCTGAGCGCTTAAACCGTTTGATACAAAGGAAACAGAAGTAGCAAAGGTAACATCAAACAATTCAGTTCCATTTACCAGTTGAAAACTTATGACTTCATTGGCTGCAGCTCCATCAGTCTCTGATGTGTTAGTATCGTTTCCCCAAATAGCTAGAGACGTCTGTGTTAGGCCGAACAAATCTTTAGACCCCACCACTAAACCATCTTGGCTTAAGGCAACTAAGTAGGCGTTTTCGTCTGTAATCTCTAATGAATTAATAAGAGTTGAGGTGAGCATTACGGTCATATTTGAACCCGTATTCCCCTCATAAGTTTCTGGAAATTCACATTGCGCAGAAACTTGAAACGAAACACAGAAAATAGAAACAAATAATGAATAAAATAGAGCGTTTTTCATAACTATCTGGAATTAAGTTAAACTTAATTTTGTTTTTTTAAAGGCGATAAAGCAGTCAAGGATTTACTTTTCACAAGTTTCATCCCTAAAACAGCTGAGGTGCCATCTTTTATGTAAATTGCCATTAGTGGCTTTTGATAAGAGCATTCGATTTCATAAATAGAATTGTCTTGTTTTTGAGCAAGCCAAGTCAATTTTTCCCCCATTTCCATACCATTATCGGCTTCTGGAGGATAGCTACCCCAAACGGGAAGCATGTTAAAATCATTCGATTTCCATGTTACGGAACTGGCACATTTATAATCCCCAGATTTATCTGTATAAAAAACACCTACTAGATCACCTGTTTCCAATGAATCCTTGTCAAATCCTAGGATAAAATCAGAAGGCAAATCATCTAGTTGCTGCATTTCTTTTATCACTGGATGCCAAATTGGCAAAACCAAAACGGAATGGTTTGGCCCTGTACGATTGAAAGAAAAATCAACAACAGACTGTGCATGAACGACTGCACTAGAGCTACTAAAACAGAAGATAGCAGCTATTAAAAAAGGTATACAATTAGTCTTATTCATAATTGAGGGGATAGATAAGTATACAATAGCCTGCTAATATAAGCATTTTATAGAAAATTATCACCAAAATACCTACAACAAATAAGGCCTTAAAGTAAGTTTAGCTATATAAAGCATTTAAACTCTAAAAACTACCCCCTAAAAACAGGTAAAATGTATTAAAATCTTTATTTTAGCTGACTTAAACTAAAGCTGTTGAAAGCCCTAAAAAACATACTTATTCTAATCCTTCTTTTAAGCTCAGAGAACTCTAAAAGCCAGGGTGTTGAGCTGATAAAGTCGTTCATAGGAAATTCGCAAAAGTCTGAAATAATAAGTTTTACTCCTCAGGATGAAATTTTGATAAGTGGCGATTTCTCTGGATACATTAATTATTGGGATGTTCCAAATCAAGCTCTAATCAATTCAATTAAGGCTCATAATGGTAAAATTAACCGAATAGAATTTAGCGAAAACGGGGAGTACTTCATAACATTTTCAAAACAAGACATGCATGTCAAAGTTTGGAGCTTTTCAGGTCAAGACACACTCATTGATTATACCCTAAAATCAAAGCCACATTTCGCTATTTTTTACGACGAAAATTCCGTGCTAATTGGCGAAGAATCAGGGGCAATTTACCACCGCAATTTCTTCACTCCAGAGCAAGACTCTTTACTATACAAAAACTCAGCAACAGCATACGATGCACTCTACAACAAAAGGGATAACATACTGGTCTTAACGGATGAAAAATCAATAAAAATAATCGACTTAAATAACCATGATAATATCGATTTTGAAATTCAGAATCCTTACTCGAGTTATTTTGTAAAATCGAGGTATTATTCACCTGAAGTTTTAATGACTTGGAGCAAAAATGGCATTGTAAGTTTTTGGGATTTAAAAAGGAAAAAAATAATACGTGAATTGCGCTCAAAAAATGATTTTCATGAACTTTCTATTAATCAATACAGTAAAGTTTTGTTGACAGGCTATTACAAAGACAAAGCCTTGCTATTCGATTTGACAAATCTAGATTTAGAACGAGAACTGGATGAAAACATTCAACTTGTAAACACATATCTTACAAATGAGTCAAATCAATTTATGGTAAGCTCAAGCGAAGAAGGAAGACACAGATTAATGCAAGTTAAGGGTGGAGATGGTATTAAGCCACTATCACTTCAAAAACGAGAAATTGAAATCCAAAAAATCATAACCGTAGATACTGAAACTCTCAAAATAGCCGTTTGGGATAATGAGCGAGTGGATGGCGATAAAATCTCTTTAAGTCTTAATGGAAAATGGATTTTGAGAAATCATGAAATTGTAAAAGAAAAATATGAATTTGAGATTAACCTGATCCAAAATCAAATCAATCAACTCGTATTTTTTGCAGAGAACTTAGGATCAATTCCTCCGAATACCTCTGCGGTTAACATACAATACGAAGGATATAATAAAACCCACATTATGCGCTCAAATTTAGACAAAAGTGGTTGCATAAACTTTTTTATTGAAAAATAACATGACTTTTTACAACAAGAAACCTAAACACACCAATTAAAATGAAAAGAGTTGTAGTAGGCCTTTCAGGAGGTGTAGACTCAAGTGTTGCAGCTTATCTTCTCAAAAAAGAAGGTTTTGAGGTAATAGGCTTATTTATGAAAAACTGGCACGACACCTCTGTTACCATATCAAAAGAATGTCCGTGGGTAGAAGACAGTAACGATGCTATGTCGGTAGCCGAAACTCTTGAAATCCCTTTTCAAACCATAGACCTAAGTAAAGACTACAAAGAAAGAATTGTAGACTACATGTTCAAAGAATACAAAAGAGGAAGAACTCCTAACCCTGACATACTATGCAATCGTGAGATTAAATTTGACATTTTCCTTAAAGCAGCACTAAAACTTAACGCAGACTTTGTTGCTACAGGTCATTATTGCAGAAAAGACATCATTAAAACAAACGGAAGTTCAACCTACCAATTAAAAGCAGGGATAGATAAAAATAAAGACCAAAGTTATTTCTTATGTCAACTTAATCAAGAGCAGCTCTCAAAAGCACTATTTCCTATTGGAACTCTTGAAAAATCAGAAGTTAGAAAAATTGCTCAGGAGGCAGGATTAGTTACAGCAGAGAAAAAAGATTCTCAAGGCCTCTGTTTTATTGGAAAAGTAAAACTACCTGATTTTCTGCAACAGCAGCTTAAACCAAAAAAAGGAGCTGTTGTTGAGATTAACAACGATCATCCACTCTTTATAAAAAAAGCACTAAATAAAGACGATTCTTTACCCGAAACATTAAACACCTTAAGCAGAAAATACGAATACTCACCTGAAATGGGAACCGAGGTAGGGATTCATAATGGAGCACATTACTTTACCATCGGACAACGAAAAGGGATAAATATTGGCGGAAAATTAGAACCGCTATTTGTTATAGACACAGACACAGTATCGAATACAATTTACGTTGGGCAAGGAACAAATCACCCAGGTCTGTTCAGGCCTGGACTCAAGGTTCTTAATACTGACGTTCATTGGGTTCGCAATGACCTAAAACTTGAAAGTGGGTGTTCACTAAAAGTATTGTCTCGGATTCGTTACAGACAGAAATTAGAAAAAGCAGTAATTCATCAAAGAGAAGACGGTTTATTTGTTGTTTTCGAGAATGAACAAAGAGGAATAGCTGCAGGACAATTTATAGCATGGTATGTAAAAGACGAACTATTAGGCTCAGGAGTTATATCGTAAAAACATACAAATGTGAGTAACAGTAGCTATTTAAGAATTGAATTTTTAGTTTATAAAAATTAAAACAAATAGGATTTACTCTTTCAATAAAAGCCTAAGAAAACTAATAGTAAGATAAAAAAGTGAAAAATGAGTAACATTACCTATTTTATACTAATATAATTATACATATATTTGACTATCGATTTATCCTGGGGGGGATTTATAGTTCTAAAGAGGTCTACATTTCATCGTAGACCTCTTTTTAATT
>JABHDE010000070.1 GCA_018673215.1 Formosa sp.
ATAATTTTTATTTTATATAAAAAACAGATTAGAAATGGAGTATTAGTTCGTGTTTTCACTATAAATACTAAATTCATCTAATGATTAGTCAGAATAAATAGTTAAACAAAAAATTAAACAAAAAAAAGGAGCCAAATGGCTCCTTTTTAAATTTTATATCAACTCAATACTTAGAAGCTATACACAGCACCTAATGTAAAAGCAGTTAAACCAGCAGCAGCTTCACCGTCGTTATCAGTGAAGATATCTTCGCTAGCAGTATCCAATCTTAATTCTGGTTTGATTGTTAATGCACCTACAGTGTAATTAGCAGTCAATGTCGGAGTGAATACCGATACGTCATTAACAAAATCTTCAAACATAATATATTCTAAACGCATACCCCAAGTCATGGAATCAGATGATTTCATTTGTGGGTAAGCAGAAATAGATGTAAAACCAGTTCCTGGTTGGTAAGCTTGAGGATTTTCTTCATAATCAGCAATGTGCGCGTTTAAAGCTACATTAAATGACTCAGAAACTTTAAATGCCGTTTTAAAATCGATGTAAGAAGTTTCTTGACTCGATGCAAAAGATAAAGAAGTTTTTCCTTTCCAAACACCCGCAGCTATAGAATAAGCTCCAGAATTATTTTGATTACCTTCAATCACGTTAACAGGATTCATAAGTCCAAGACCTAATCCAAAATCGTTACCAAGATCAAATCTAGCAACTAAACCGTTAAAGTTTCTTGCAGTATAGGTAAACATGTGAGACATGCTGTAATGGAAGTTATTAGCAGAAGACAGCTCTTCATAGCCCATCCAGTTGTTAAAACGTCCCATTTGTAAAGCTATTTTATCAGAAACATTCCAATACATGTAAGCTTCGTTTACAATAGATCCATCACCATTGTACTGATCAGCTCTTTGTCCTACAGCTAAATCAGCTATAAAACCAACTTTTTCTCCTTCATAAGATAAAGTCACATTGGCCAATCCTAAAGAAAAACCAGAATCATTGTTAAATGCACTGAAATCTCCTTGGGTGTCTAAAGCTGTATTAGCATCTCCATCATTTGAAGAAGTTAAATTGGCTCTAAAATAAGCATCAACAGAACCAGATACATTAAATTTAGACTCCTCTTCCTGTGCGAAAGTAACACCAACGACAGCGAAAGTTAAAATAGTAAGTAATTTTTTCATAATAATTGTTTTTTTGTTTATTAATAGTTTATGAATTTGGTTACAAACTTAAACAAAAAAATTAAATAAGCTCAGTATTTGTGCACTTAATCGATAAAATACACACTTAATAGATGGTAATAGTGATTAAAATTTTACCTAACAATACAAAAAAATGAACAAAATTGGATCAATATAGAGGTTTAACACATAAAACCAACTTAAGTTTTATGCTTAAAAACTACACTTATATGTTAATTTAGACGCAAACAAAATGGATGTTTTTTGTTTAGTACTTTAGTAAATGAGAAATAGATATAATTTTTTTAGGTAATTATAAATAAATAAAAAGGAGCCTTTTACGACTCCTTTTTCATAACGTTATACGTTTGTTATAACGGATGTACGTTGTTAACAGAACTCGAATGAGATGATCAATAGATTGAATAAAGACAATAACAAAACCTTTCCAGTATAAACTGAAAAGGTTTTATGAGAATTATTATATAACTTTTTAGAAGGCAAAACCGATTCCTAGTCCGAATTTAGGTAACAAACCATCTAATTCAATACTCACTATGTCACCTGAAACATCTACTGATTTATAAATACCACCTAAATTGACATCTATTGAAAAGGCTCCTAATATCCATTGGTGACCTCCAACCAGCCCAGCTCCAAAAGAAGAAACATCACCGGATTTGCCAGCTTCTTTTAATGAGGTGCTTGAGTAATTTAATACTGGAGCTACATAAAATCCTTTAGGGGCTGCAGTAGCTGAGAAAACATAAAACTTGTACTTTCCTTCAACTCCAATTGCGTTTACTTCCGTTTCATTAGATAAAGTGGCTAAAGATCCTTTAATTTTTTGATATCTCAATGAAAGTTCAAAAGCTGAATTTTCATTCACAACACGCTCATAAGACAATTGGGTATTTTCTAATAAGACTCCTAATAAATCTACTTTTACAACATTCTTTTGCGCTTGAATGCTAGACACTGCTAGTAATGCTAGTAATACTAATTTTTTCATAATAGTTTAGGGTTTAATATAATTTATAATACATCAAATATATTATAAAAAATAAAATAAAAAAGCTCTCAACAGATTTGAAAACTCAGTCTTTGAAAATTGTTTAAGTAATTATTTTAAACAATTAAACAAAAAAAAGGAGCCAAAGGGCTCCTTTTTAATAACGTTTTGCGTTTGTTAGAACGAGTAAACGGCTGCTAATACAAATGATGACAAAGTACTAGATGGGTTTAAATCATTATCTACAAAGGTTGCAGATTCACTAGCTGAATCTAACCTTAATTCTGGCTTAATCATTAGGTTACCTACTGAATAGTTTCCTGTTAAAGTTACTGCTAATACATCTGCATCTCCTTTAAAGTCATAAGTACCAATTCCACCAGCTCCACCTTCAGTTTCTACAAAATATTCAGCTCTCAAACCTAAAGAAAACTTTTCTGAAGTTGCTAACTGAGGATATAAAGCAACACCTGCAAAACTAGTGTCAATATCGATATCGTCCGTAGCATCGTAATACGCTGCATTAATTCCTAAGAAAAATGAATCTGAAAAATCAATTCCACCTGTGAAATCTATTTCAAAAGCGCCTTGAGAAGCTAAGTAGTTTAAGTATTGTCCTTTGTAACCTAACTGAACACCAACAGCATAATCACCTGTAGGGTTGTACTCAGTTAAATCTGTAGGATTCATAATAGCTGCCATCATAGTAAGATCATCACCAAAATCAAAATCAGCTTTTATTCCAGTGTGACTGAAAGGTCCATAAGAAAATAAATACGATGTACTGTAGTTAAAGTTTCCAACAGGAGAAATAACTTCATACCCTAAAAAAGTGTTGAAGTTACCCATCGTTAATGTCACTTTTTCACTTACATTCCAATAAGCATATAATTGATTAATAATGTTTGCAGAATTTGAATTCATTGGAGAAGCAAAAACAGCATCCGTACCTCTTGGTCCAAAAACTAAATCCGCAACAACTCCTACGTTAGAAGCCTCATAACTAGCAACAATATTTGCCATTCCTAATGAAAACCCTGAAAGGTTTGCAAACGAAGATCCTGGCGCAATTGCATTTTCATCATTTGGAGCGTCTAAATTTGCTCTGTAATAAGCGTCAACCGAACCACTAAAAGTCAGTTTTGGCTCTTCTTCTTGACCAAATGTAAGTCCTACAACGGCAAGAGATAATAATGTAATTAATTTTTTCATAAATTATTATTTTGTTTAATATTAATGCGGCAAATTTAAACAAAAAAATAATTGAAAACCTACTGATAATTACTTTAATCGTGAAAATCATACACTTTATGGGGGTTATAAGAAGGAATTCTCCATACTAAAACCCATTAAAAACGTATAATAATCACTAAAATCAATTAAATGTTACTATAATTTTTGTAATATCGTTGTCAAAACTGTTCAACTCTTTAAAACTAACTCTATGAAACTTAAAATCACGCTCTTACTACTTGTGTTAATTGCCTGCCATAATATTGGTCAGTCTCAAAATCAAAAGACTTATGCTTCTAGCATTACTGCTGAAGAATTAAAAGAAAAATTGTACATCTATGCCTCTGATGAATTTGAAGGCAGAGAAACTGGTGAAAAAGGACAAAAAATAGCTGTAGAGTATTTAAAAGAAATTTATAAAAAATTAGGAATCAAAGCAGCTAAATCTGATGGAAATTATTTTCAGAACGTCCCATTAGTATTGGTAAACGCTCCAAAGGTTTCCATAAAAACTGACGAGAATTCATTTAGCTATTATAACGATTTTATAAGCATTAGCGATGCAACAACAGATGAAATAAATACTGAAGATATTGTAGTGGTTGGTTATGGAATTAAGGATACAAGTTATGATGATTATAAGGATCTGGATGTGACTGATAAGATAGTAGTGGCTGTCGCTGGAGAACCAAAAAATGAAGATGGTACCTATCAAATTAGCGGATCTGAAAAAATTTCTAAGTGGTCCAACGGACGCCAAGAACTCAGTTCAAAACGCAATACGGCTAAAGAGTTGGGAGCAAAAGCATTTTTCCTGATTCATGAATCGTTATTTAAACGCTATGCTCCTTATTATAAGGCGCGTGAAGAACGTGGAGGCGAAAGTAATTTAGCTTTGGATGTGAACAAAAAGCCAATGTATGGTTTTCTTGTAAGTGATAAAATGGGAGCTGATTTATTAAAAACAAATACTTTGAAAATTAATTATAATCAGGTGAATAAAACTATTGTTTCTGAGAATGTTGCTGCCATGATTAAAGGAAATGAAAAACCTAATGAATATATAATTATCTCAGCACATTTAGATCATGTTGGGATGCACGATGGGGAGGTCTTTAATGGTGCAGACGATGATGGATCTGGAACCGTTGCTATTCTAGAAATAGCAGAAGCTTTAAAAAGCGCCCAAGAAAATGGTCAAGGACCTAAACGCTCTGTGATTTTCTTACATGTTACAGGTGAAGAAAAAGGGTTGTTAGGCTCACAATATTATACAGACTTTGATCCAATTGTACCTTTAGCACAAACGGTTGCCAACTTAAATATTGATATGATTGGGCGTACCGATCCAAAAAGAACAGAAGGAAAACGCAATTACATTTATCTCATTGGAAGCGATAAACTGAGTACAGACTTGCACAATCTTTCTGAAGAAGTAAATACAAAATACACTAATATTGAACTGGATTACACTTATAATGATGAAAACGACCCCAATCGTTTTTACTACCGATCTGATCATTATAATTTTGCTAAAAACAACATTCCTATCATATTTTACTTTAATGGTACCCATGCAGACTATCACAAAGCATCGGATACTCCTGATAAGATTGAATACGATTTACTTGAAAATAGAACGCGATTGGTTTTTTATACTGCTTGGGAATTAGCCAACAGAGACGAAGCTGTTAGAGTTGATAAGGCTGTTGAATAAAGCTCTCTAAATTTCATACACAAAAAAAGCTTCTCCATAAAAGAGAAGCTTTTGTTTTTGGGTGGAAGACCGGGTTCGAACCGGCGACCCTTGGTACCACAAACCAATGCTCTAACCAGCTGAGCTACAACCACCGTTTGGCATTCAAATAATGCGTTTGCAAATGTATAGTATTTCGCATTTTATACAAACCTTTTTTTATATTATTTTAAGTCAAATAAAGAATCTATTGCTGGAAGTCTTTCTACATTAAATCCTTCGGCATAATCAACTCCTACCAAACGACCAAGATCAGCTGCCCTGTAACGAATGCTATCTACAAAGTTTTTTGAGGATATAGGTGTTTCAGGAGCCTGACTCTTAGGGTTATAGAATTGTGTCTTATATGCTAAAACCGATGCCATTTTTTGGTCGATCTGTAAACTAATATCCACTACGAAGTCTGGGTGAAGGGGTTTCCATTGGATGTAATGATATATTAATTTTGGACGCCAAGGCTCTTGAAAACCATCTTCCCCTTCGAATTGGGTCTCAATTTTTAACAAGCCGCTTAAAAAACAAGCATCGCTGACGAGCTGACTCGCCTTTGCATGGTCTGTGTGGCGATCATCAATGGCATTACACAAGACTATTTCTGGACGGTATTGGCGAATTCTTTTTATAATTTCTAATTGATGGTCTTTGTTGTTTATTATAAATCCATCGGAAAAGTTTAAATTTTCCCTAAATGACACTCCTAATATTTCAGCCGCATGTGCTGCTTCTTGCTTTCGAGTCTCTGCTGTACCCCGAGTTCCTAACTCACCTCTAGTTAAATCTAAAATACCTACGGTTTTCCCGTTTTGAATTTCTTTATAAATTGTACCAGCACAACTTAATTCTACGTCGTCTGGATGAGCACCAAAAGCAAGTATATCTATCTTCATATAATTTCTATTTACTATAATTTTTTAGGTTACTGAGAGTAATGGCCTGCTCAATATCCATGATTAAATCTTTCTTAGATTCAATTCCAACAGAAAATCGTATTAATTGATCTGTAATTCCTTGAGATGCGCGATCAAATTCAGAAAGTAATGCATGAGATGTTTTAGAAGGTAATAACATAGTGCTTTCTACACCTGCTAAACTCATTGAGGGCTTGATGAGTGTCAAAGCTTTTAGAAATTGTTCTGAGTCATAACCATCCTTCAACTCAAAAGACAACATAGCTCCATAGCCTTTCATCTGAATTTTAGCCAAACTGTGATACTCACTCGATTTTAAACCTGGATAATATACAGATTTTACTGCTGGGTGTTTTTCCAAATATTTAGCCAATCGTTTTGCATTGCGTTGTTGCGCTTTCACTCGTATACCCAAGGTTTTCATACTTCTTTCAAGTAACCAAACAGTATAATCACTTAGATTACCTCCAAAATCTTTCGCCAAGTCCCAGATTTTATCCATAATTAATTGAGAAGATGCTACGGCACCAGCACTAATATCACTGTGACCTCCAAAGTACTTAGTAGCACTATGAATCACAATATCGATTCCTAAATCAATTGGATTTTGAATGATTGGAGACGCAAACGTATTATCTGCCGCTGTAATAATTTGATGGTTTTTTGCCAATTTAGCAATTGCAAAAATATCAACCAGTTTCAATAAAGGATTAGAAGGCGTTTCTATATAGATTAATTTGGTATTCGATTGAATACACTCTTTAAATGATTCTGGAGATAAATCTTTTGTAAAGCTATATTCAATACCATAACTTTTAAAATGAGATTCGATGAAGTTACGAGTTCCACCGTAAATATCGTTTTGGATTACAGCATGATCTCCAGATTTTAAAAAGGTCAAAAGAGTTGCCGAAATAGCCGCCATACCTGACCCAAAAATCAAGGCCGTTTCAGCATGTTCTAAAGCTGCTATTTTCTTTGAAAGGTGCTCTTGATTTGGAGTATTAAAATAACGTGGATACCGTTTTATATCAACATCCATAAAATTAAAAGAAGTTGACATATACAATGGAGAAACGCTGCCTTGAAAGTTATTGTCCTCTAGAGAACCCGTATGGGTGCAAATGGTGTTGAGTCCTTGTTTGTGAGAATTCATAGGAGTTGATTAAGGATCGTAAGTTACTATCTGTCTATATCATTGAACTGTTTTATGAGTACAAACGCCCATATCACAACGCAAAAGGATACAAAAATTGAAAAAAACAGGACGATATTATTAGCGGTCAAGACGGAAGAGTTTAAAAAATATCATTAAACCTAAAAGCATCGGTGCCCAGATCCCTACAAAAATACCATGCAACTCCTCACCTGTCATAAACAAGTATTCGGATACACTGATTATAATTGCACACAAAGCGAGCAATAAAATATTAGTGAGTCCAAGTTTTTTTAAAAATTTCATCGCTGTAATTTAATTAATTCGAAAATATAAAAAAATTTGTTATTTATTATCAGTTTATCTCTAAAATCTAATTGACTCTATTTATTATCTTCGTAAAAAAAAAAGAGAATGTTAAAAGCAGTACTTTTCGATATGGATGGCGTCATTGTAGATACCGAACCTTTACACCACAAAGCCTACAACATGATGTTTGATGACGTTGGAATAGATGTGTCTGACACGATGTATCGAAGTTTTACAGGGCAGTCTACTCGAGGGATTTGTGAATTTCTTTGTGAGCAGTTTGATTTGTCACTGGAACCTATAATCTTAGAAAAGGGAAAACGAGCACATTTTACAAAATTATTCTTTGAAGATCCAGATCTTCAACTTTTAGAAGGAGTAGAAGATCTCATTAAAGACTATTATACAAATGGTTTAACCTTGGTAGTTGCATCTTCAGCATCCATGTTTACTATTAATAATGTCATGAAGCGGTTTAATTTAGATCCTTATTTTAAAGATAAATTGAGCGGTGCAGACTTGAAAGCATCTAAACCCCACCCTGAAATATTTATTAATGCGGCCAAAGCTGCGGGAGTTTCTACTTCGGAGTGTTTTGTTATTGAAGATTCAACAAATGGAATTATTGCCGCTAAAGAGGCAGATATATTTTGCATAGCGTACAAAAGTGTACATTCTAAAGATCAAGATTATACGAGGGCAGATATGTTAGTATCCGACTTTAAGGATATTACATTTGATAAAATTAAATCGAGTTTTAATTAAGATTATTTCTTGAAATATTTTAAATGTTTTCTGTATGCAAAAATAGAGAGCAGTGTAATTACAATGACTGCTGTAGCAATGTATGTAACACTAATTTCTTGGTCGTCTTTTGCATAAGAATGCAGTCCTGCAAGGTAAAAGTTCACTCCAAAATATGTCATCATAATACTTCCAAAGGCAACAACGGAAGCAACGCTAAACCCAAAACGACTTCGCAAACCAGGGATCAAACGCATGTGTATTACAAACGCATAAATCATAATACTAATTAGTGCCCATGTTTCTTTTGGGTCCCAACCCCAATAGCGACCCCAACTTTCATTGGCCCACATACCGCCTAAGAAGTTTCCAATGGTTAACATTACCAATCCAACGGTCAGTGCCATTTCATTTATAATGGTCAGCTCTTTGATGTTTAACGCCATCTTTTCTTTATTTTTCGAAGTCGTAAGAATCATCAATAATAAAGTGATAAGTCCTAAAATCATCCCTAGTGTTAAGGGACCATAACTACCCACAATAATAGCCACGTGAATCATTAGCCAATAACTGTCTAAAACGGGTTGAAGGTTTCCAATGGAAGGATCCATCCAGTTCCAGTGGGCGATCATTAAAATCATTGCGGTTACAAAAGCAGTGGACGCAAAGGTCAAATCGCTTTTAACTCCTAACATCACTCCAAAAGCCATGGTAGCCCAAGCCACATAAATCATGGACTCATAGGCATCACTCCAGGGTGCGTGACCTGAGATGTACCAACGTACAATAAGTCCAGCAGTATGGAGTGCAAACAACCCTATAATAGCATATTTAAAAACTTTGACAGAAACGTTTATGTACTTACTGCGATCTTTGAAAATCTGAACAATCAATAGCAAAAACATCAAAACTCCGGCATACATATAATACTCAAATAGTTTTTTGAAAATATCATAGCGGTTGTACAGGATTTCAGTATTAATTTTATCTTCAGAAATCATGGTGTCCCCACCATACTTTATTTGCGTTTTTTTGATAGCATCCAGTAATTGCTGGCTTTTTGAAAAACCTAATTTTGATTTTTTTTCATTTTGCAGAGTGGCCATATATGCCATAAATCCTGTTTTAATGAAATTACCATACAACGAATCTTGTAATTTATAGGCTCCTTCTCTAAACTCTTTTGAGGAGACCCATTTATTATTTTCATCGTTCGGAATGGGAAATAAACGCAAGGCACTTCCTTCTAGGGTATTAAATAACAAACTCACACGTTGATCCGTTTCTTTGAATATTTTTTGAATGGCTGTCGGCACTTGCGCACTGTAAGCATCGTCCAAATAAGGTCCTAATTTGTAATTTAAGTTTGGGTCTAAAAAGTCCACCAAGGCGGCATATTTCGCTGTTTTTTCTAAGCCCAAAATAGTCCGAATCGTGTCTGCTTTTTTAGCTTTTAAGAAAATAATTGGAACGTTGTACCAGAGCTGCGGACTTTCTTGCATTGACAAAAACACCTGATTGGCATCAAAATCATTGTACACATCTTTTTTGCTCAATTTCCGAAGCAGTTCAGAAGCATAGGTGTTGACTGGTTTCATCCTTCCATCCGTATCTTGAATAACCAACTTCCCAAAACGTTTGGTCTCGCTCGTAGGGGTGATATTAAGATTTAAAATGGAATCTAATTGTAGAGTTGTTGGTCGTAAACTTTTATGATCTGAGTTGTGGGATGTTTGCGCAACCCCATTAAAAGATGCCATAAACAAAACAAGCATCGCCAGTTTTGATTTCTTTTTCTTGATTTTATCCAGTTGATTGCGCAAGGATTCCATACGCGCATTTTTTGAAAACAAAATCGCCATCAAACCAAAATATAGTAAATAGTACCCCAAATAGGTAAACCAAGTCCCCCAATAATCGTGATTCACAGACAATATCGTTCCCTTTTCATCTGGATCAAAACTGGCTTGAAAAAATTTATATCCACGATGATCAAGAATATTGTTCATGTATATGTGAAAATCAAAATCATCTTCATCTGTGTCCAAAACAGTGACTTTGCTTTCAAAAGAGGCATAGCTTTTTTCGGTACCAGGATAACGTTCTGCAATAAAGTCATTGAGTTTAATTTCAAAAGGAAGATCTAAAAGCTTGGATCCGTATTTAAAATTAAATTCCAATCCACCCACTTCAATATCTTTGAACGGATTGTTAGAGCCCTTCCCTCCTAGCAACTTGACTGTTTTGGTATCCCCATTAGCCGATATTTTTAAGGCTATCCCATCTTCATCACCTTTAAGTAAATTAGATTTTTTAACGACATCAAACACCCCTTTAATTACAGGTTTTGGAAAGACAATCGCTTGATTTCCGATGATGTAACGAGAACGCAATACCAATGGTTGAATACTGTCTTTAAGCAAACGACCTTGCACTCCAGATGCCATGGTCATATACTCACCTTCATAAGGGGATTGTATGGTTAAATCTGTTTCTGAATAGGTGATATTGATGGCGCCTTCAGTTGGCTTATTTAATGCATATAACACATTGTGAATACTGCTGACTTGCCCAATTTTAAGGAAGTGATTGTGAGGGACTCCTTCCCCAGCTTCCACAAGCTTTAAGTAATACTCGCCACTGTCGTTGGGGACAATATCTTCTTCGGCACCCCAAATAAAATCAACTAATTCTATGGTAACAGGAGTCGTATTGTAAGATGTTTCTAGAATGTATTTATTTGTAAGTCGAGGAGAAAAATCGACTTCGTCTTCATGAACGCGACGTTGTAACTGACCGTTAATTTCAAAATCACCATCTATGTAAGTGGTTAAATATGTTTTTTGAGATAAAAATGTGCTTTCAGTTGCGCCTTCTCTAATGGACATCATCCCCTCAAATCCGTGGTAACGTGTTAAAAAAGCACCAAACAAAATAAATATAAATGATAAATGGAGTGTTAGTGTTGCCCATTTTTCCTTTCGTAGCAATCGATATCTAAAAATATTTCCTGCAAAATTGATGATAAAGACCACCATGATGGCTTCAAACCACCAGGCATTATAAATCAGTGTTCTAGAATACGGAGTTGGCGAGGTGCTTTGACCTTGATCCATAAAGGTTCCTACAGCCATGGCTATGGCAAAAACGATAAAAAGTGTCCCTGTTAAACGGGTAGAAAAAAGTAAATTAGTTATTTTTTTAAGCATCCTAAATTAACTAGTTTTATTGAGTTGCGAAGGTACTTATTTTAATAAGAAAAGTCATTTATGTTTATTGGTTTTAACAGTAATTTAAATAAAATTTTGCCATTGGGTTGCTTAAACTTTCAAATGACCAATTACTTGTTTATTTTAGCTAAATGATATCTGTTGTAATTTTAGGAGCTGGAAATGTAGGAACTCATTTGGTAAAAGCGGTTCAATCTGCTGATAATTTGAGCTTAATTCAATGGTTTTTTCGAGATCCAAAAGCAATTAAATCTCCTATCAAAGATGTTGAGTTTTGTCATGATTTAGACCGTCTAAAATTGGCAGATGTTTATATTATTGCTGTAAGTGATAAAGCCATTTCAGATGTATCTAAACAACTTCCTTTTGAAAACCGATTGGTCGTGCATACTTCGGGAAGCATCCCTATGAAACAATTAGACATGAAACACAGAAGAGGCGTTTTTTATCCCCTTCAAACTTTTTCATTGGCTTCAGAAGTGGGATTTTCAGAAGTTCCGTTCTGTATTGAAACAATGCAAAGGGAAGATTCAAAATTACTTAAAAATTTAGCTAATAAGATGGAAAGCCCCTCATATATGATTAATACCGAGCAACGTCAAGCCTTGCATTTATCGGCGGTTTTCATCAATAATTTCACCAATCAACTGTATCGAATTGCTCACGAATTATCTGATTCTAAAAATATTAATTTTGATGTATTAAAGCCTTTAATTTTAGAAACGGCAAAAAAAGTACAGTACCTATCTCCATACGCAGCCCAAACAGGGCCAGCAAAACGAAATGACCAAGTAACGATCAACCATCATTTAAGAACTTTGGAAAGTCATCCCGAATACCAATCAATCTATGAACAGCTTACAAAATCAATAAAAAATACACATGGATTCAAAAAGTTATAAAGAATATTTAAAAGATATCAAAGCATTTGTATTTGATGTCGATGGCGTCCTCACCGATTCCTCAGTCTTAGTGACCTCTGAAGGCGAAATGCTTCGGAAAATGAGTACTCGCGACGGATTCGCTTTGAAAACGGCGGTGGACTCGGGGTTTTTGGTATGTATTATTTCCGGTGGTAAAAACGAAGGGGTTCGTAAACGCCTTGAAGGATTAGGAGTTAAGGAAATTAGTTTGGGCGCGCATGATAAGGTTGTGCATCTTAATGAATTGTTTGACAAATATCAATTAAAGCCAGAAAATGTGGTCTATATGGGCGATGATATTCCAGATATCCCTCCTATGAAACTTGTGGGACTTCCAACCTGTCCACAAGATGCAGTCCCAGAAGTGAAAGCGGAAGCTAAATACATCTCTCATAAAAATGGAGGCACTGGATCGGCGCGTGACATAATTGAACAAGTTCTAAAAGTACAAGGCCATTGGATGAAAGGATTTGATGCTCAATATGATTAATTTATTAGAATGCTTGCAGATAATTTAAAATCTAAACACATCATTTTAGCCTCTTCATCTCCTCGAAGACAGGAATTAATTAAAGGGCTCGGACTTGATTTTGAAATACGAATCAAATCAGTTAAAGAAGAATACCCAAACAGGCTTCGACATTTTGAAATTTCTGATTATTTGGCTCAACTAAAATCAATGCCGTTTGTGGAAGAGTTAAAGCCTCATGATATTCTTATTACAAGTGATACGATAGTGTGGTTTGAGGATAAAGCCCTCGGAAAACCAAAAGACAATAACGATGCGTTTGAAATGCTAAAAACCTTAAGCGGTCATACACATGAAGTGATTACCTCAGTTTGTTTTAAATCTATTGACTCACAAAAAACCATCAACTCCATTACCAAAGTCACGTTTAAAGAGCTGACTGATGCTGAAATATGGTATTATATCGACAACTTTAAAGTGCTCGATAAAGCGGGAGCTTACGGCATTCAAGATTGGATTGGACAGATTGGTGTTACTAAAATTGAAGGCTCTTATTTTAATGTGATGGGGTTTCCAATGGATAAAATCTATAAGACCTTACTTAGTTTCTAGAAAAAAATCTAATGCCCGCGTTTCATTATAATAATACCCTTTCCTAGAAATAAAACCAACATGACCACCTCGTTTAGGAGTTTCTAAAAATACATTTGGATTCATTTTGGCTTCTGAGACTGGGTAACAGGCGTCAGACAAAAATGAATCGTTTAATGCATTCAAAATCAAAACAGGTATTTTGATGGCATTCAAAAATTGAAGACTGCTACATTTTGTGTAATAATCTTGGGCGTTTTTAAAACCATGTGCACGTGAAGTATATACTTCGTCAAAGTCATTCAAGGTTTTGATGGTTCTAATTTTTGCTTTTGAAATGGCTTCTGGAAATTGCTTTTGTTTTAACTTCAAACGGTTCACTAATGCCCATTTGAAATTGATATGGTATGCCAAGTTTCTGGGGGCATGCAAGGCTTTAGCCGAACCAGATAAGTCACAAGGAACAGAAACCGCCATGGCTGCTTTAACTTGAGAAGGCACAATGGATCCATCCCCTAAATATTTCAATAGAATATTACCACCAAGACTAATGCCTTTTAAAAAAATTGAATCGTATTTATTCAAAGAAACGACATGTTTTAAAATATCTTCTACATCATCTGTTTTACCAGAATGATAGGTTGTGTAATACTTGTTTAACTCGCCACTACAACAACGAAAATTGACACAAATTGCATCAATGTTATGTTCATTAAAATGCAAAGCAGCACCCGTAATATAAGGGCGTTGTCCATGTCCCTCTAGACCATGAAAAAGAATAATAACTGATTTTGAAGGGGTCGAACTGTAACTCCAATCCAAATCAATGAAATCTTTATCCCTTAGAATAATACGCTCTCTAAATTGCTTAATTTTTAAACGGCGAATCAATCCCGAATAAACTGTAGATATAAATCCGCTTCTGAATCTTAAGTGTGCTTTAAACTTGCTTTTAACTATGGGCATTGTGTTCTATTGATAATTTTAAAATTTGGGTGCTATTTTTGTTTGCTAAAAACCGTTGATCAGCTCGCCTTCCTACAACCCAAACAACGTCATTACCACTATATATAACTCTTATACATTCTTTCTCTATTAAAGAGAGTTTTTCATCTTTAAAGTATTTACTCAATTTCTTTTTTCCTTCCATTCCAGAAGGGTAAAAGAAATCTCCATGACTCCAACTGTCTAATCGCAGAGGAAATTTTAATAATTCAGAATTTAAATAGATATGGTCTTTTTCAGAAACTCCTAAAGGAGCATTAATTTCTAATTTTAAATTAAACGGTTGATTTGGAATTGTAACCAAACCATCCGCAGCCTGAATCGAAATTGAAACTTTTGAAGTCGTATCAATTGAACTTAAAATCAACTGAGACCTGTTTTTTAGTAAACGGTGCGTAGAAGACGTGATCTGTTTTCCAGATTGGGCGTCTAAAAGCGCAGTGATTTGTGTCCAATCGGTAAAATTATACGTTTTTAATAGCTGGTATAAATACGCTTTTGGATTGTTTAATGATTGGAGTTGCTCTATATTATATACAATTTGATTTTCATCAATGGATTCAATTACCCTGTCCTCTACTTCTAACATAGCATCTTCCAAAATAGATTGCGTATCTTTTAAATGACTTATAGTGGCTTGAAAACTTTCAATAAATGAAGGGTTAAATTCTTTTAGAAGTGGTATGATGCTGTGTCGTAAATTATTTCGCAAATATTTAGTGCTTTTATTGGAACTGTCTTCACGCCATGAAATCTTTTCTTGGATGGCAAAATCATGAATTTGATTTCTAGAAAATTCTAGCATCGGACGTACAATAGACCCATTTATTTCAGGGATTCCAATCAGCCCTTCTAATCCTGTACCACGAGATAAATTAATAAGAACCGTTTCTAAATTATCATCGGCATGATGTGCAGTTAAAATAAATTCAAAACCTTTTTGATTTCTTAATTGTTCAAACCATTCGTAACGCAATTGACGTGCAGCCATTTGGATGGATTGTTTGCTGCTCAATGCAAATTTTTCGGTTTCAAAATGAGATGTATAAACCTCTAAATTATAACCTTTTGAATAATCTTTAATAAAACGTTCGTCTTCATCACTTTCAGCGCCCCTTAATTTAAAGTTACAGTGTACTAAGGAGATATTTAAATCTGATTTTAAACATAAATCTGTTAAAACCATACTGTCTAATCCACCTGAAACCGCAACTAACAAAGGGGAATCCTTTAAAAAAGAAAAACGGGTATTCAAGAGATAATGAAAAGCTTGTAGCATGAGACAAAATTACAAATTAATTCTCCAAAACACTACGCATTGCTTTTGCTTTCACTAGACATTCCTCATACTCTTTTTCTGGATTACTTTTTGAAGTAATGGCGCTTCCAACAGAAAACGAAACATAAGACTTTGTAGCGTTATACAATATACTTCGAATCACCACATTAAAATCAAAATTTCCTTTGGGCGTAAAGTATCCGACTGCTCCAGAATACAGCCCACGTTTTGTATCTTCAAGAGTTTCAATAATTTTCATTGCCGAAATTTTTGGCGCCCCTGTCATACTGCCCATTGGAAAAGTAGCAGCAATAATATCTACAGGTGTAACAGATGATAAGGCCTTTGCTTGTACTGTAGAAATCATATGATGGACCTGTTTAAAACTATGAATTTGACAAAGCTCTGTCACATTGACCGTTCCTTTCTGGGCTATCTTTGATAAGTCATTCCGTACTAAATCAACAATCATGATGTTTTCACTTCGTTCTTTTGGGTCGCGTTCTAATATTGTTTTTAAATCCGTATCTTCTTCTGGATTTTCAGAACGTTTGGTAGTTCCTTTGATAGGCTGGGAAATAATATCTAGACCCTCTTTCTTTAAATAGCGTTCTGGAGAAGAGGACAATAAAAATTTATCTCCCATTTTAAGAAAGGTTGAAAAAGGTGCCGATGCAATTTTATTAAGTTTAAAATACGTTTCTAACGAGTTTAGTTTTGCTTGAGCATAAAATTCTTGACAAAAGTTAGCTTCATAAATATCGCCTCGATGGATATGTGACAAAAATCTAGTCACTTTGCTCAGGTATTGTTTTTTTGAAATACGAGATTCAATTTGAATGTCATTTGTATGAGAAAGGTTGTTTTGAAGTGAAAAAGCATTAATTGATTCAAGATCAGAATCAACTTCATCAGAAACTATATTTAAATATCGAATTGTTAACCGATCTTCTTTAAATAAAAACAATCGTTTTGGTTGAAAAAAACAAAGATCTGGAAAATTAAGACCGTCAAAATTTTCTGACTTAAGGGGCTCCATATCATTTTTCAAATCATAAGACAGGTATCCGAAAATCCAATCATTTGTGATAGATTGGTATTCTTCTAATTTTTTAAAACCATTGACAGAATCGGTCTGTATTCCCGTCATAGCATCCACAGCTAGTATAGAATCGTAGCTGGTGTGAGGTTGTTGGCACTTGTTTGAATCCAACCAGACTATGTCGTCAAATTGTTGAGCCCAAGCTAACAACTGTGTTTTAAATCCATCTACCGAACGGAGTGTAATTTGTCTATAATCTCGCAATGGTTGTTAATTTTCATTACAAAGTTAATCAGTTCTTAATAATAAACCGTCACTTTACAAGAATACCTTACCTTTGACGTAAAATTATTTCCAATGTTATCTTTCGAAGACTTTAAATTATCCACTCCATTAAGCAATGCACTTGAGGATTTAGGGTTTATTGAACCTACTCCCATTCAGCAGGCAGCCTTTAGCGTCATCTGTTCGGGAAAAGATGTGGTTGGAATTGCTCAAACAGGAACAGGAAAAACATTGGCATACTCCTTACCTATTGTAAGAAATCTAACATATTCGACGCAAGAAAATCCACGCATTTTGATTTTAGTTCCAACTAGAGAACTTGTAGTACAGGTTGTGGAGTCCTTAAATGAATTAAACATCTATACGAACAATCGAGTTTTAGGTGTTTATGGCGGTACAAATATCAACACTCAAAAACAACAAATAGTTGAAGGAATTGATATTTTAGTGGCCACTCCTGGACGGTTGTATGACTTGGCTTTGAGTCGTGTGTTACAACTAAAAAGCATTCAAAAACTGGTCATTGATGAAGTGGATGTGATGCTCGATTTGGGTTTCAGACACCAATTGATTAATATTTTTGATTTGCTCCCTGAACGCCGACAAAATATTATGTTTTCGGCAACAATGACCAATGACGTTGATGCTTTGATTACTGATTTTTTCATAAATCCAGAACGAATATCAGTAGCTATTTCTGGAACTCCTCTAGAAAATATCATGCAATTTCGTTATGAGGTACCTAATTACCATACAAAAGTAAATTTGATTCGATTTTTAATGGAAGATCGGGATGTTTATCATCGTGTGCTCATTTTTGTATCCAACAAGCGTATGGCAGACCGTCTTTTTGAATCTCTTGAAGAGGTTTTTAAAGACGAATGCTGTGTGATCCATTCAAATAAAACTCAGAATTACCGTTTAAGAAGTATTGAACAATTTAGAGATGGCTTCAATAGAATTTTAGTGGCAACTGATGTCATGGCACGTGGATTGGATATTGATGATGTTTCACATGTCATCAATTTTGATACGCCTGAGTATCCAGAGAATTATATGCACCGAATAGGCCGAACAGGACGTGCCAAACGAAAAGGATCTAGTATTTTATTATCAAAATCTGATGAAATCGACTCTAAAGATGCTATCGAAGCTTTGATGCAAATGAAAATTGAAACTTTAGAAATTCCAGAGGTTGTAGAAATTTCAACAGAACTCATCGAAGAAGAACGTCCACAAATGAAAGAACCTTACAACCCTCACAAAACAAGAGATGAGGATGCGCCAGGACCTGCTTTTCATGAGAAAAAAGACAAAAACAAAAAGGAAAATTTGGGAGGTTCTTACAAATTTATAATAGCTAAAAAGTACAAAAAACCAAAAACTAGAGGTGATAAAAACTACAACCGGAGAAATAAAAAATAAGGGTTAGTATAATGCTTGACAATACACAACATTATAAACTCCTAAAAGTTTTTCTTTAGCGCGTTTTAATCTCATTTTAATAGCACTTTCCCCTAAATTGTGTAATTCCATAAGGTCTTTAATACTTTTAAACTCTTTATACTTCAATATCAAAATTTGTTTATCTTCAGTGGGAATGAGCTCCAATGCTTCGCTCAATTTTTCTAATTTTAATAACTGACCAAGATCTTCATCACTCGATTGGGCTATTAATTCATCGCACATTTGTTCAATATTTGAAATGTTTTTTTCGAATTTCTTAAACTTATTTCGATGGTAATAATTCACACAATGATTATAAGTGAAGGAATATAACCATGTTGAAAATTTAGAGGTTCCTTTAAAACTGTGAATTTTGACCAATAGTTTCAGAAAAATATCCTGACATATATCTTCAGCTTCTTGAGTGTTTTTAGAAAAACTCAAACACTTATTAAATACAATTATAACATATCGCTCGTACAAAACCTTAAAAAGTAAGGGGTCTTTAGACCTTACAATTAAATCAACTAGCACTTCATCTGTTAATTTGTATGGTAAATAAGTATCGTTCAAAGTTTAAATTGGGTCTTATTATTGATTACTTAAAAAAGAAACCAACCTGTTATTAATTATTTTGTTTAACTATTTTATAAAAAGATTAGTCAAAACACTGATAATCAACTAGTTAAATATAATTAAAATTAATAACTTAAAGCCTATAGAACTTAAAATACTATAATTTATAAATAAAAAAAGCCCTCAAATAGAGAGGGCTGTATAAAAATTAATTTAAAATTTAGACATGCAAAGCACGATCATCAGTCGCTGCTAGAGCAGCTTCTTTGATGGCTTCCGCAAATGTTGGATGTGCATGTGACATTCTAGAGATATCTTCGGCAGAGGCTCTAAATTCCATAGCGACAACAGCTTCGGCAATTAAATCCGCACAACGTGCACCAATCATGTGAACTCCTAAAACTTCATCCGTAGTTTGATCGGCTAAAATTTTAACAAATCCATCCAAATCCATACTCGCACGGCTACGTCCCAAAGCACGCATTGGGAATTGACCTGTTTTGTAAGCGATGCCTTGCTCCTTCAATTGTTCTTCTGTCTTCCCAACAGAAGCAACTTCTGGCCATGTATAAACGACCCCAGGAATTAAATTATAATCGATGTGTGGTTTTTGACCTGCAATTGTTTCCGCAACAAATACCCCTTCTTCTTCGGCTTTGTGTGCCAACATGGCCCCTTTAACAACATCTCCAATGGCATAGATATTAGACGCAGTGGTTTGTAGATCCTTGTTCACTTCTACCTGTCCACGATCCGATAACTTTACTCCCGCAGATTCCGCATTTAAACCCGCTGTATAGGGACTTCTTCCTACAGAAACCAAACAATAGTCCCCTATAAATTCTACTAGCTCCCCTTTTTTGTTTTCTGCTTTTACAGTGACATTATTTCCCGAACGTGAAACATGTGTCACTTTATGAGAAACATTGATATTAAATTTTTGTTTTCTAAAAACTTTATTTAATTCTTTAGAAAGTCCAGCATCCATAGTTGGGATGATACGATCCATATATTCGATAACCGTTACATCTGAACCTAGTCGTTTATAAACCTGTCCGAGTTCCAATCCAATCACACCGCCTCCAATAATGATTAAATGTTTTGGAATTTCTTTTAACTTTAATGCTTCTGTTGAAGTAATAATTCGTTCTTTATCGACCGTTGCAAAAGGTAAAGTCGTTGGCTTACTTCCCGTTGCAATGATGCTGTATTTAGCTTCGATTTCTTCGTTGGCATCTCCACTAATGGTGATATGAGTTGCATCTTTAAAAGCACCCATTCCATGATAAACATCAATTTTATTTTTGGTCATTAAAAAATCAATTCCAGCAGTAGTTTGATCCACCACAGCTTGTTTACGACCAATCATTTTTTCAAGGTTCACTTTGATATCGCCAGGAATTTCGATACCGTGTGCTTCAAAGTGCTTTACCGCATCTTCGTAATGATGAGAAGAATCTAACAACGCTTTACTTGGAATACAACCTACATTTAAACAAGTGCCTCCCAAAGTTGCATATTTTTCAATAATCGCAGTTTTCATTCCTAACTGCGCACAACGAATCGCAGCGACATACCCTCCAGGCCCAGATCCTATGATAGCAACATCATATGATTTCATAATAATTTGTTTTTAAAATTTAATACAAAAATACAAACATATATTCAATGGAAGAGTAATTTAATGTCTAAATATTTACCGCTGTTGTATGTTTCACTTCAGAAATCACAAACATACTATTACTACTGCCTATATGGTCTATATTAGTGAGTTTATTAACCATGAATTTCCGGAATGACTCCATGTCTTTTACATGCACTTTTAGTAAGTAATCATAATCCCCACTTAAATGATAAACTTCCAAAACCTCATCAATAGTGGCGACTTCTTTTTCAAATTGATTGACTAAATCTTGAGAGTGTTTCACTAGTTTTATATGACAAAACGCAATAAATGCTCTTCCTATACTTTCTTTGTTAAGCAAGGCAACATAATTAGCAATTACACCCGATTTTTCAAGTTTTTTAATACGTTCATAAACAGCAGTTACCGACATATCTAGTTTTGATGCCAATTCTTTATTGGTTTGTTTGGCATCTTTTTGAAGAAAATTTAGTAGTTGAGTATCTATGGAATCTAATTTCATTTTGGATAAATTTCTGGTTCAAATTTGTTTTAATCAAAAATATAAATTTATTTTCTATAATTTAATTAATAATTAGTTTTATTTATTGAAAATAAATAAAGTTATTGTGTTTAATTCTAAAAAGTTTGAAATTTGATAAAAATTAAAATTATATAATTATGGCTTTTAAACCTGCAGATAGCATTCAAGATTTACAGTATTTCGGAGAATTTGGAGGTGTAAATCCCTCAATTTCAGATGCAACTACTTTTACTTTCGTTTCCGCCAAAACAATGTCCGATACTTTTGAAGGCAATACTGAAGGCTGTCATTTATATGCTCGCCACACAACTCCGTCGAATTTATATTTAAGTGAAGCACTGGCTGCTATGGAAGGCACTGAAACTGCAAATGTATTTGGATCTGGAATGGGGGCCATTACAGCCGTACTTATGCAGCTGTGTGGAGCTGGGGATCATGTGGTATCTAGCCGTACCATTTATGGTGGAACCTATGCGTTTCTAAAAAACTTCGCACCAAAGCTAAATATTTATACAAGCTTTATAGATATCACCAAATTAGACATCGTAGAAGCGGCCATAACTCCACAGACCAAGGTGCTTTATTGTGAATCTGTCAGCAATCCCCTTTTAGAAGTGGCTGATATTATTGGATTGGCTGCATTGGCTAAAAAACACAATTTACAATTGGTGGTCGATAATACCTTTTCACCATTGTCTATTTCGCCTAACGAATTGGGGGCGGATATTGTCATTCACAGTTTAACCAAGTTTATCAATGGCACATCTGATACTATTGGTGGTGTGGTATGTGGTACACAAGAAATGATTGACAGTTTAAGAAGTGTCATCGACGGAGCTGCTATGTTGTTTGGATCTACAATGGATAGCCGCCCAGCATCTTCTATCTTAAAAAATCTTAGAACGCTTCACATTCGTATGAAACAGCACAGTATGAATGCGTTGTTTTTAGCTGAAAAATTTGAACACGATGGCATCACTACAGTTTATCCTGGACTGGAATCACATCCGTCTCATAAGATTTTTAAAGAGATGATGAACTCTGAATATGGTTATGGAGGGATGCTGACAATTGATGTCGGCAGTTTAGAAAAAGCCAATGAATTAATGGAACTCATGCAAAAAGAAAATCTAGGTTATTTAGCGGTAAGTTTAGGGTTTTATAAAACCTTATTTAGTGCTCCTGGAAGTTCGACATCTTCAGAGATTCCAGAAGACGAACAAAAAGAAATGGGATTAAGTGAAGGCTTAATTCGATTCTCTATTGGATTGGATAACGATATTGAACGTACCTACCAACTGATGAAAGCATGTATGAAAACTGTAGGGGTTTTATCTTAAATCCCTTTTATACGGGTCCAAAAAGCATCAAAAGCGTCTTCACTCAGATCGGAGGCGTAAAAGGGTGCCGCTTCCCAACGGTCGTCCGTTTTGGTTATGGTGAATTTAAAAATAGAAGAATTTGGATCGTTTTCATCCATCAATGGGTAACGTAAATCTTTAAATAGAAAGGTATCTGCTGTGTCGGTTTCATTCAAGTTATAATAACCGCTACTAAACCAAGTAAGGGTTTCTAAATCTTTAGGCGTCCCTTCTATCAACTCATGATTTTTAGGCAATTCATGCCATTTGCTCACGGTCGCTTCTGTATCTAAAATCGAGTAAAATCCTACATAATAGGCATCAGTAGTTTCGGCAATGCCATACCATAAAATATTATTTAATATAGTGGGTTGCGTTTGAAAACGTATATAGTCAATATTTTGACTTCTCAACGACTGTTTATACACTCCATTTACATGATATTTGTTCGCCAGTGTCAACACCATATACAAGGAGCTGATCCCTAATCCAATCTTTAAAAACAAACGGCGTTTGGCTGATGTGCGCTTGAAACACATCAACGTAATTAAGGCGATTAGAAAAGGAACCGTATATGACGGATCGGCTACAGCGATATTATTAAAAGCTACTCTGTAATCTGAAAAGGGCGCAAAAAGTTGTGTACCATAAGCCGTAAAAGAATCTAAAATAGGATGTGTGAAAATGGAGGCAAAAAAGAGCCACATCCATTCGTTTCGTGTGGTCATTCCTGAACGCTTCCCACGATTATACATCCAAAATACGAGCATACCAAATCCAATAGCCGCAAGAATAGCAAAAAGAAACGAGTGCATAAACCCTCGATGAAACGCCATTGCATCGATTTCGTTGTTGAAAAGCCATTTTCCGATGAAGACATCCAAATCTGGGATGGTACCTCCAATAGCGCCAAAGAGCAAGGCACGGTTGCCTATTTTTTTTCCAAGAACAGCTTCGCCACAAGCGGCGCCGAGTACAATTTGAGTGATTGAATCCATAGAAAACAAAAATACAATTATTTAAAAGTGTTCCGATTTTTTTATGTGTTTATCTTAGCAAATAGCCAAACATATTTATTCAAAAAAAATAATTAGAATCCATCCATTATGTTCTGTGAGTGATTCATATGAAAAAGGTCATAAGATAGATAAGTAGATTCTCAAAAATATCTAAATCTTAATCCTTTTTCTTCCCACCCAAAAAGCCGCCAAGAATATCTTTAACAGGGTTTTTGGTTTCGGAGGATACAGAATCTTTTTGTTGAGTATTCCCTCCTATTAGTCCATCCATTATATCTTTAATTTGGTTTTTACCTTGACTGATTAATTGATTTTTTTGAATTGCTACGAGTTTTCTAGTCAAGTTAGAAACACCAGAGGTCAAATCAGTAGACACTTTTGGACTTGTATAGCTGCCTCCAATGGTTGCAGTCACTGGGATGGAGAGGTTTTTTAACGGCCTCGGCATCTCAAATGCTGGGTATTAAAACTACTTTGTAAACTAATAAAATATAATTGAAACTCTTGTCAGAATATTATTTATATCAACCTTTTGATGTAATCAATAAAACTATACTAATAAAAACAAATTTTGATATAAATATGGGACTGTAAACGTTTTGTTTAGAACTCTTCACTTGCGTTGCTTCTATAAAATTTGTATCATTACAACCGCTATGAAAGCAGCCACCGTTGTACAACTCAAAAAAGAATTAGAAACCTTAGATCCAGAGCATTTAAAAACGCTCTGTTTGCGGTTAGCGCGTTTTAAATTAGAGAATAAAGAGCTTCTCACTTATCTCCTTTTTGAATCGGAAGATGAAGCCTATTACATCGAAGGCATTAAAGAACAGGCGGATTTATTATTTGAGGAAATCAATACCAAAAGCTATTTTTACATCAAAAAATCTGTTCGTAAAATTTTACGTATGCTTAAAAAGTATGCAAGGTATTCTAACAAAAAAGAAACTGAAATTGAACTCCTCCTCTATTACTGTCGCAAACTCAAAACTTTCAAACCTTCAATACAGAAGAATGTAACGCTTACCAATATTTATTTACGTCAAGTGGAAAGTATCGAAAAAAAAATAATTAAATTACATGAAGATTTACAATATGATTTCAGGGTTCAACTGAAAGATATAACAGATCTTTAAAAAACATATTTTATGCAAATCTTAGGAATAGACATTGGTGGAACAGGGATAAAAGCTGCTATTGTAGATAGCAAAACAGGCGAACTTTTAACCGAACGGCTTAGAGTTCCAACTCCTAAACCTGCCACTCCTGAGAGTGTCACTAATGAGCTAAAACACCTTATAGACTCTTTTGAATGGAAGGGACCTGTAGGAATTTCGTTTCCAACAGTTATTAAAAATGGTAAGGCAATACAATATGGTAATCTCGATAAATCCTGGCAATTTACTCAAATTGATGACTTATTTAAATCTAAAACTGGCAATGAATTTTATATTGTCAACGATGCCGATGCCGCGGCTATGGGTGTGATGGAATTTGGAGTTGGGAAAAACCAAATGGGTTTAGTCATAACTATTACGTTAGGAACAGGTATTGGTTCAGGAGTATTTTTTAATGGTCAATTATTGTCTAATTTTGAACTAGGTCGTATGTATGGTCGTAAAGGAGACATTATGGAGTTATTTGCTGCTGACTCTGCACGGAAACGGGAAGATTGGAGTTTTAAGACTTGGGGCAAACGCGTCAATTTCTTTTTAAAACATGTTGAAAACACTTTCAACCCAGACCTTATTATCATAGGAGGTGGCGTAAGTAAAAAAATGGAGAAATTTGAATCCTACATTGATATTCAAACTCCCATTAAAGCGGCAGAATTAAAAAATAACGCAGGAATTATTGGAGCGGCGATTTTTGCCAAAAAAAATTGTTGAAATTAATCTAGACCTTCCTATTTAATATTTTTTTTTATATATTTATGTTAGCAAATCCCAAATTGCTATAAATATGAACACACCTACAGAACATTTGTTTCGTTTGGTTTATTCCACGGAACGCATCCAACTCAAAAGGATGCTCATCACTGAAATTAAAATCACACAAGAAAATCCAACGATCTTATATCAAGTTCCTTTTGAACTTACTACAGCACCACTCAGAGCTTGGAAAGAAGTATTTATGGATTCTTGGAAATCTATAACGCAGCACAAGGGACGAATCTCAGAAACCATTATATGGGTCTTTCATAATCGTGTTTTAGTTGATAAAGTTCCTATTGAACTCGTGAAAAATGATCTTGAAACACTGCTTAAATCCGTTATAGACAGAACTAATTTCAAGATCAATTTAAGAACTGAAAGTGCTATTTAAGAATATTATAAATTAACTCGTTATACAAGTCTTTTGGAGAAAGATTTGCACCCACTCCTTTACTTTTAGTGTCATAAATGCGTAAGGTTTCCAACACTCCACTGATGCGTTTCATTGGAAAATTTCGAGACACTGCAATGTAGTCATTGACAAAATATGGATTGATTCCCAATGCTTTGGCTACGGTTCCAGGATTACGATCGCGAACCGTATGCAAAGTCATCAATTTTGTAAAATACATATACAAGATTGATATCGTCAACACAAAAGGATGTTGTTTTGAATTTTGAGCAAAATAACGTACAATCTGATACGCCTTTTTATGATCTAAATTTCCAATAGCTATTTGCAGTTCAAAATTGTTATAATCTTTAGAAATTCCAATGTTTTGTTCAATGATATCTGGAGTGATTTCTTTTTGAGTACCTACAACAATTTCCAACTTATTGAGTTCGTTGGCAATTTTACTCAGATCATTCCCTAAAAACTCTGTGAGCATTAATGCCGCTTTTGGAGTAATCGAAATCTGTTTAGATCTTAAAAAACTTTGAATCCAACTAGGAATTTTATCTTCGTATATTTTTTTACTTTCAAAAACAACGGCTGCTTTAGAAAGTGCTTTATAGAGTGCTTTTCGTTTATCTAAAGTTTTATATTTATAATTAAAAACCAAGACTGTCGATGGTTGAGGGTTTTTAGCATAATCGACAAGCTGTTCAATTGTTTTAATAAGATTTTGAGCTTCCTTCACAATGATCACTTGACGTTCAGCCATCATTGGATAACGCTTTGCATTTGATACTATATCTTGAATAGTCACATCTTTTCCGTAAAGCACCATTTGATTGAATCCTTTCTCCTCTTCTGCTAACACATAGGATTCAATAAAGTCAGAAATGACGTCAATGTAGTAGGCTTCCTCGCCCATTAAAAAATAAATAGGTGCTATTTTACCTCCTTTGATGTCAGTTATCAGCTGGTTTGTAGTATTCATTCAAAAAAAATTACCAAATTTGTAGTGTGCAAAATTTAAATTTCCCTACATATTCGTTCAGGCTCAAAAATAGCGAAAATAATACTCATATATTTGATGTTATTCGTAAAAAATTTGTGGTACTTCAACCAGAAGAATGGGTAAGACAGCATTGTATTCAATTTCTTATACAAGAAAAAAACTTCCCGATTTCTCTAATAAATGTTGAAAAAGTCGTTTTAATAAATGGTCTTAAAAAACGTTATGATATTGTAGTATATAATCCCAATGGAAGTTTAGCGCTCGTAGTAGAATGTAAAGCTCCGGAAGTAAAAATTACTCAAGCTACTTTCGATCAAATTGCGCGGTATAACCTTACACTAAAAGCGTCTTTTTTAATGGTTACCAACGGATTAAATCATTATTTTTGTACTATGAATCCTAATTTAGAAAGTTTTGAGTTTCTTGAAAGCCTTCCTAATTATAACACCCAACAAATTTGAAACTCGCTATTGTTATACTTAACTGGAATGGACAACAGTTATTAGAGACGTTTCTACCTTCTGTAGTTGATGACTCTGATGGGCATAGTATATATGTCATTGACAACGCCTCCACAGATACTTCTGTTTCATTTCTAGAAACACACTTCCCAAAGATACATTGCATAAAACTAGACTCTAATTTTGGATATGCAGCAGGCTACAACAAAGGCTTGGAGCAAATTAATGCAGATATTTTTTGTTTATTAAATTCAGATGTTGAAGTGACAAAAAACTGGTTAAAACCAATTTTAAACACCTTTAAAACTGAAATCAATACAGTTATTATACAACCCAAAATATTAGATTACCATCAAAAAAATAAGTTCGAATACGCTGGTGCTGGCGGAGGCTTTATTGACCAATTAGGATACCCTTATTGTAGAGGGCGAATCTTTGAGACTTTAGAAGAAGATCGTGGACAATACAACGACCAAAAAGACATCTTTTGGGCATCAGGAGCCTGCCTATTTATAAGAGCTAAAACCTTCAAAGAGTTAAGAGGATTTGATTCTAATTTTTTTTCCCACATGGAAGAGATTGACCTTTGTTGGCGTGCAAAAAACAGAGGGCTGACAGTGACTTATGTTGGAACATCAACTGTATATCATGTAGGAGGTGCAAGTTTAAAATCTTCTCACCCAAAGAAAACCTTTTTAAACTTTAGAAACAGCCTTTTCACATTAGTAAAGAACTCTAGTAAACCATTGCTTGTTGTCTTGCTTTTAAGACTGGTTTTAGACGGAATTGCAGGACTCCGTTTTTTGCTTCAAGCAAAACCAAAACATATCATAGCAATTATTAAGGCTCACGGAAGTTTTTATATATCGCTCCCCTATTTACTACAATTTAGAAATCAACATTCTAACAGAAAATCACATCAACAAATCCCTTCAATAGTATGGTCTTATTTTGTAAGAAATAATAAGTATTTTAATAAATTATAAAAAGTTGTATTAATCATGGTTTTAAATACAATAATTTTTTAATTTTACGTTTAAATAAAAACCCTAGAAAATGAAGAAAATTTATGTATTAGGAGTAACAGCACTCATGGTGCTAGCTTCATGTGGTGCAAACAAAGAATTAGTTACTACTCAAGAAAAATTAAAAAATACTGAAGATTTATTAAACTCTGCAACTGTAAAGCTCAATAGCTGCCTGTCCGATAAAGCTGTTGCAGATGCAAACCTTACGGCTTTGAGAGACCAGTTGTTTGATTTAAGGAAAACTAACGACGCGTTGATTAGTAGTACAGAACAAATGACTATATTAACTTCTAAAGGAGCTGATAATTTAGAGAAAACCTTAGAAAGTCTTCAAGAAAGAGATTTAAAAATCAATCGTTTACAAGATGCTATTACCAAAAAAGACAGCATAACACTAGCGATTGTTTCAAGTTTGAAAAAATCGGTTGGAATAGATGATCCAGACATTGAAATAAATGTTGAAAAAGGAGTTGTTTTCATTTCCATTGCCGATAAGTTATTATTTAAAAGTGGAAGTTTCGTGGTTACTGAAAAAGCTAAAGGAGTTTTAGAGAAAGTAGCAAAAGTTATTAATGACAAACCCAATTTTGAAGCAATGATTGAAGGTCACACCGACAGTCGATCATATTCAAATGGAATTTTAGTTGACAATTGGGACTTGAGTGTGAAACGTTCTACATCAGTTATTCGAATTTTACAAGGGATGGGTGTTAATCCCGCTCAATTAATAGCTGCGGGACGCAGTAGCTATGTACCACTTACAGATAACGATACTGCCATGAACAGATCTAAAAACAGACGTACACGAGTAGTTGTACTCCCTAAAATTGATCAATTCTATGAAATGATTGAAAATGAGGTTAAACAACTTTCTGGTCAATAGGACGTTCAATCTAAAAATATTACAAAAGCCCACCGTTTTGGTTGGGCTTTTTATTTGAAAGCTAATCCCTTTATTTTATATTTGCTAAAAAGCTATAATTCCGCATAATGAAGATATCATACAACTGGTTAAAACAATTTATAAAAATAGATTGGACAGCAGAGAAAACATCTGAACTCCTCACAGATTTAGGTTTAGAAGTTGAAGGTTTAGAACCATTTCAATCTGTAAAAGGCGGATTAGATGGAATCGTTGTAGGACATGTTCTTAGCTGTGAGCAACACCCAAATGCTGATCGATTGCGCATCACAACGGTTGATATTGGGGCACATGAACCTCTTACTATTGTATGTGGAGCACCCAATGTGGCTACTGGTCAAAAAGTAGCCGTTGCTACTATAGGATCTACTCTATACACACCAGAAGGAGAAGCATGGACTATTAAAAAAGGTAAAATTCGTTGCGAAGAAAGTCACGGAATGTTATGTGCTGAAGATGAATTAGGTTTAGGAGCTTCTCATGAAGGAATTATGGTTTTGGAGGACTCTCTTGAAATTGGAAGTCCTTTGGCAAAACATTTTGACATAGAGAATGATATGGTGTTTGACATTGGATTAACTCCTAACCGTGCGGATGCCATGAGTCATTATGGAACTGCTAGAGATTTGATGGCTGGATTATCTCAACACGGTATTATTGCAAAACTAATAAGCCCATCTGTTAGTGTATTTCATGTAGATGACCGAAGTCTTAAAATTGATATTAATGTTGAAGATAAAACAAAAGCTCCTCGTTATTGTGGATTAACTATTTCTGACATTATTGTCAAAGACTCTCCTTTATGGCTACAAAACCGACTCAAAGCCATTGGGTTGAATCCAATTAATAATATTGTAGATGCTACAAATTATGTTCTACATGATTTAGGGCAACCCTTGCATGCCTTTGATGCAGACAGAATATCAGGAAAGAAAATTATCGTAAAAACAGTTAAATCAGGTACAAAATTTGTAACACTAGACGGAGTTGAACGGATACTTGATAAGGAGGATCTGATGATTTGTGATGCTGAAAAACCTCTTTGTATTGCAGGTATTTTTGGAGGAGAAAATTCTGGTGTTTCTAAAGAAACAAATTCAATATTTTTAGAAAGTGCATATTTTAATCCTGTTAGTGTTCGGAAATCTGCCAAAAGACATGGGCTAAATACAGATGCATCTTTCCGTTTTGAACGTGGTATTGATCCTAATATTACTAAATATGCCCTCAAAAGAGCCGCTCTACTAATATTAGAAATTTCAGGCGGGAGAATTACAAGTGATTTATTAGATGAATATCCTAACAAAATAGAAGATACACAAGTCTTACTTACCTTTGAAAATACCAATAAACTTATTGGAGAAGAACTCCCTAAGGAAACTATCAAAAGTATTTTAAGCGCTTTAGACATAAAAGTGAATAATGTAACTGAAAGCGGTTTGGGATTAACCATTCCAGCCTACAGAAATGATGTACAACGTGAGGTAGATGTAATTGAAGAAATTCTTAGAGTTTATGGCTACAATAATATTGAGAATACTAATAAATTAAATGCTTCAATTTCTAATACCTCTAAATACGAAAGCTATAAGGTTGAAAATATCATTGCAAATCAACTCGTTGGTCAAGGTTTCTATGAGATCATGAACAACTCATTGACTTCAGAAAAATATACAGACCTTAGCGAAAAACTTAAACATTCAAATGAGGTTAAAATATTAAACCCATTAAGCACAGATTTATCGGTAATGCGTCAATCTTTAATTTTTTCTGGCTTAGAATCTATTGCCTTTAATATCAATAGGCAACAAGCGGATCTAAAGCTTTTTGAATTTGGAAAAACCTATCATAATTTTGAAGCAAATAAAGAAGAATTTAATCACCTCTCTATCTTTGTAACTGGAAATAAATCTGAAAAACGCTGGAACAGTCAAGATACGGTTGTTGATTATTTCTATTTAAAAGGCTTGGTTACCGCAGTTTTTGAACGTTTAGGAATTCATAAACTTAAAAGTTCTCCTTTAAGCAATGATGTTTTTAGTGAAGGACAACAACTAAGTGTTGGGAAGCATAGTTTAGTGGAGTTTGGAAGTTTAAAAACCTCCATATTAAAACATTCTGGAATTTCTCAAAGCGTATTTTGTGCAAACTTTAATTGGGATAACTTACTTAAAGTCATCAATCAACAAACAATTAAATTTAAGGACATTTCTAAATATCCAGAAGTCAAACGCGATTTCTCCTTATTAATCAATGAAGACGTTACTTTCGAAAGTTTGTTTAAATTGGCAAAACAAACAGAAAATAACTTTTTAAAAGATATAAATCTATTTGATGTATATACAGGAGATAAATTAGTTGAAGGCAAAAAAAGTTATGCTGTAAGTTTCACTCTACAAGATAAAAATAAAACGCTCACTGATGTTCAAATTGACAAAATTATGTCAAAAATCCAAAAGCGTTTTGAATCCGAATTAAATGCTGAATTGCGTTAATTATCCTTCTTTAGAAGCCAAATAACGTTCTGCGTCTAGAGCAGCCATACATCCAGTTCCTGCTGCTGTAACCGCTTGTCTGTACACGTGGTCTGCAGCATCCCCGCTCACAAAAACTCCTTCAACATTCGTTTTTGATGATCCTGGGGTATTGATGATATAACCTGTTTCATCCAAGTTCAAAAACCCTTGAAAAATATCCGTATTAGGTTTATGGCCAATGGCCACAAAAAAACCAGTAGCTGGAATTTCAATCACGGCTTTGGTTTGGTTATTTATGGCACGAACCCCTGTGACTACTTGTCCATCCCCTAAAACTTCATCTGTTTCTGTATTAAATAATATTTCAATATTTTCTGTATTTATGACACGATTGGCCATAATTTTTGAAGCTCTAAATTCATCACGACGAACCAACATAGTAACCTTTGTACAAAGCTTCGATAAATAATGAGCTTCCTCACAAGCAGAATCACCTGCTCCCACAATGACCACTTCTTGATTTCTGTAAAAGAACCCATCACAAACAGCACAAGCTGAAACCCCGCCACCAAGTTTTAAATATTTTTGTTCCGACTCTAAGCCTAGGTACTTAGCAGTAGCGCCAGTAGAAATAATAATTGTTTCACAATGAATTTCTTTTGCACCATTGATCCAAACTTTATGAATTGGACCAGAAAAATCGACTTTAGTCACCCATCCATCTCTTACGTCTGTGCCAAAACGTTCTGCTTGCGCTTGCAATTCTAACATCATAGCAGGCCCAGTGATCCCATCTGGATAACCTGGAAAATTTTCAACCTCATTGGTTGTTGTTAATTGACCTCCAGGTTGAGTACCTTGATATAACACAGGAAACATATTGGCACGTGCCGCATAGATTGCAGCTGTATAGCCCGCAGGACCAGAACCAATAATTAAACATTTAACAGACTCTATAGTATCAGACATAATTTAAAATTTAGTTTACAAAAGTAGTCGTTTTAACCAAAATTATAGCGGGAAGTTATTATCAGTTATTAATAGAATGTAGGTTAATTAATATTATTCCTTGATAATAAAAAAACAGTAAAATAATCTTAACTTTGTTTGGAACTCAAAAACATGCGTTATGTTGATTATTGGAATTGGTGGTGGAACAGGAAGTGGAAAAACAACAGTAGTAAATCAAATTTTATCCGAATTTCCAGCCGGCGAAGTTCAAGTAATTTCCCAAGACTCCTATTATAAAGACACTTCCCATTTATCCTTTGAAGAACGTTGTGAAATTAATTTTGATCACCCAAAATCCATTGATTTTAAACTTCTTAAAACCCATCTAAAAGCCTTAAAGAATGGCGAAAACATTAAACAACCTGTATACTCCTTTAAAACCCATAACCGTACTGGTGAAACCACAATTACTGAACCCAAAAAAGTAGTAATTGTAGAAGGGATATTAATTCTGTCTGACACAAAATTGCGATCTCTATTTGATATAAAAATATTTGTTCATGCAGATAGTGATGAACGCTTAATGCGACGTTTGAAAAGAGATATTGCCGAACGTGGTAGAGATTTAGATGAAGTTCTAGAACGTTACCAAACAACCCTAAAACCTATGCATCAACAATTTATTGAACCTATGAAAGCGTTTGCAGATATTATTATTCCTAACAATCATTACAATACAGTAGCAGTCAATGTAGTGAAATCAATTATAAATGAACAACTCTAATGTTAAAGAAGTCCACCTTTTTCTTGAAATTCTTGAAACCATTTAAAAATATTTATTTAATTATTTTAATTATTTATATTGTGTGGATGATCGTTTTTGATGCGAATTCATGGCTAATTCATTCCGATTTAAATGATGATATTAAGTCATTAGACTCTAAAATTGAATTTTATAATAATGAGATTGAAAAAGATAAATTAGAAATCAATACTCTAAATTCAACTGATGGGATTGAGAAATATGCGCGTGAGCATTATAAAATGAAAAAAGAAAATGAAGTTGTTTACATTATTGAAGACTCTGATAGTTTAAAAGTTAAAGAAAATGAGTAAATCAAATCTTTTTCAAAATTTTGAATCTCTTTCTGCTAAAGCGTGGAAACAAAAAATTCAATTTGAATTAAACGGAAAAGATTTTAATGACCAACTTGTTTGGAACTCTATTGAAGGAATTGATGTGAAACCTTTCTATCATTCTGAAACATATTCTAAAGCACCTAAAACACAACACAACGCTTCAAACTGGAAAATTGGACATTCAATTTATGTAAATTCTATCGAAAAAAGTAACAGTCACGCTTTGAAATTATTAGACAATGGTGTTGAAAGTTTACATTTTATAATTCCTAAAGATACTATTTCAGTCGAGGCACTTCTAAAAAATATTGACACTTCTGAAGTGCCTATTTATTTTGAGCCTTTATTTCTTTCCGAAAAATTCATCAAACTCATTCAGGCTTTTTCTCTAAAGAATAAAACTATATTTTACATCTTACAAGACCCGATCGGAAAATTGGCCCGAACCGGAAATTGGTATGAAAATCTAAAAACAGATTTACACACACTAAAAAAGACAATTTTATTAGGGGATAACTTAAAAAGTGTAATTTCTGTTGATTTGGGACTTTTTCAGAATGCAGGAGGCAGCATGATTCAACAACTGGCCTATACCCTATCCCAAGCCAATGAATATCTTAATTTATATGATGACACCTCCATAAAATCCGTAGTTTTCAAAGTTTCTGTAGGAAGTAATTATTTTTTTGAAATAGCGAAACTACAAGCATTACGAGTTTTGTGGCAAAGTCTTACAAAAGAATATGGTCTTTCGATAAACTGTCATATACTTACCCAACCCAGCAGACGCAACAAAACAATATATGATTACAACATTAATATGTTGCGAACTACTACAGAGTGTATGAGTGCCATTCTTGGAAGTAGTAATACGATCATTAATATGCGTTACGACCACTTATACCATAAGGACAATGAATTTGGGGATCGTTTGTCAAGAAATCAATTATTAATTCTCAAAAATGAAAGTTATTTTGATGCCGTTTCTAACCCTACTGATGGAGCTTATTATATTGAAACACTGACCCAACAAATAGCACAAAAATCATTAGATTTATTTAAAGAGATTGAAAAACAAGATGGATTTTTAAAACTACTTAAAGAAGGAATAGTTCAAGGCAAACTTAAGGAGCATGCCCAAAAAGAGCAACTTTTATACGATGAAGGAACCGAAGGTCTTTTGGGAACTCATTTTCAACAAAACACTTTGGATTCAATGAAATCTGATTTAGAACTTTATCCTTTTGTAAAACATCAAGCAAGAAAAACTCTGCTAGAACCCATTATTCCGCGAAGAATTTCTGAAGAAATTGAACAAAAACGGTTGAAAAATGAGTAGAAAAAAAGTTCAACATATTGTTTTAGAAGGAGTGAAATCAAAATCTCCTATAAGAAAACCGTTTGAAACTGCGGAAAATATCCCAATACAATCAAATTATTCAAAAGAAGATACAGATACTTTAAAGCACCTGAACTTTGGCGCGGGGACTGCTCCATTTTTAAGAGGGCCTTACAGTACAATGTTTGTACAGCGTCCATGGACAATACGACAATACGCTGGGTTTTCAACCGCTGAAGATAGTAATGCTTTTTACAAAAAAAATTTAAAAGCAGGTCAAAAAGGTCTATCTGTCGCATTTGATTTACCAACGCACCGAGGGTACGACAGTGATCACGAACGGGTTGTGGGTGATGTTGGAAAAGCTGGTGTAGCAATCGATTCTGTCGAAGATATGAAATTGTTATTTGAAGACATTCCACTGGATGAAATGAGTGTTTCTATGACAATGAACGGGGCTGTATTGCCAATTATGGCATTTTACATAGTAGCCGCTGAAGAACAAGGGGTTGAAATGGACCAACTAAACGGCACCATCCAAAATGATATTTTAAAAGAGTTTATGGTGCGTAACACCTATATCTATCCGCCTGAAGCATCCATGAAAATTGTTTCTGATATATTTGAGTTCACCAGTAAAAAGATGCCGAAATTTAACAGTATTAGCATTTCTGGATATCATATGCAAGAGGCCGGTGCAACAGCCGATATAGAACTCGCTTACTCTTTAGCTAACGGGCTAGAATACATTCGAAAAGGTTTAGATGCAGGTTTGGAAATTGACTCCTTTGCACCACGACTGTCTTTTTTCTGGGGGATTGGAATGAATCACTTTATGGAAATAGCAAAACTTCGAGCTGCTCGCATGTTGTGGGCAAAAATTGTTCAGAAGTTTAATCCTAAAAACCCTAAATCATTAGCACTAAGAACCCATTGTCAAACTAGTGGCTGGAGCTTAACAGAGCAAGATCCTTTTAATAATGTGAGTAGAACATGTATTGAAGCTGCTGCTGCTGTTTTTGGTGGCACTCAAAGCTTGCATACAAATGCATTGGATGAAGCTATTGCCTTACCGACTGATTTTTCAGCTAGAATTGCTAGAAACACTCAACTATACCTTCAAAAGGAAACCCACATTACAAAAACAGTAGATCCCTGGGCAGGAAGCTATTACATAGAAACACTCACCCACGAAATAGCTGAAAAAGCTTGGAGTCACATTCAAGAAGTTGAAAAATTAGGCGGCATGACAAAGGCCATAAAGTCTGGAGTGCCAAAACTAAGAATAGAAGAGGCTGCGGCTCGGAAACAAGCCCGAATAGATTCTGGTCAAGACACTATAGTTGGAGTGAATAAATACAAGCTTACAGACGAAGATGAGTTACATATTTTAGAAGTTAACAACGAACTTGTTCGTACACAACAATTGGCACGCTTAAAACACACTAAAACCCAACGGAATTCAAAAAATGTAAAGGCGGTTTTAGAAAAATTAACAAAGGTGGCAGCAAACGGAAGTGAAAATTTGTTAGCTTTAGCGATAGAAGCGGCCAAACTCCGTGCGACTCTAGGTGAAATAAGCCATGCGCTCGAACAACAATTTGGAAGGTATAAGGCAGAAATTAAAACATTTTCAGGGGTGTATAGTAAAGAAATAAAAAATGATTCCTCATTTGAGAAAGCTAAGAAATTGACAAATAACTTTGCAAAATCTGAAGGGCGACGTCCTCGAATCATGATTGCTAAAATAGGTCAAGATGGACACGATCGTGGAGCAAAAGTAGTTGCAACTGGTTATGCAGACTTAGGATTTGATGTTGATATTGGCCCTCTTTTTCAAACGGCTGAAGAAGCTGCTAAGCAAGCAGTTGAAAACGATGTCCATGTTTTAGGGGTCTCTTCATTAGCTGGGGGTCATAAAACACTGGTTCCAAGAGTTATTGAAGCTCTAAAATCATACGGTAGAGAGGATATTATGGTGATCGTGGGTGGCGTGATTCCTAAACAAGATTATCAATATTTGTTCGATGCGGGGACCGTTGCTGTATTTGGTCCTGGCACAAAAATTAGCGAAACGGCTATAACTGTGTTGGATATATTAATAAATTAATTATATTTATACCATACTTAACCAAATCAAGCTTTAGGTAAGTTGCTAATGAAATCCCAAATCTCATATGCCACTATCAAAAGTCATTGCAATCGCAAATCAAAAAGGAGGTGTTGGCAAAACAACAACTGCCATCAATCTTTCTTGTGCCTTAGGCATTTTAGAGCAAAATGTCTTACTGATAGATGCAGATCCACAGGCAAATGCAACTTCAGGTTTAGGAATTCTCACAAAAGACATTAAATACTCTATTGTCAACCTTTTTAAGGGTGATGAAAATACTAATCAGTGTGTTTTAAAAACACACAGTCCGAATCTTAAAATCATTCCTGGGTCGATCAAACTTGCAGAAATTGAAATCAATATTAATAACCCTTCTTAAATCGTTTAAAAATAGCTTTAAATAGTTTAAAAGATGAATTTGATTATATCATCATTGATTGTTCCCCGTCCCTAGGCTATTTGACTTTAAGTGCATTTGTAGCTGCCAACTCCATCATCATTCCCGTACAATGTGAGTTTTTTGCATTAGATGAGTTGAGGAAATTATTAGCATCCATTAAGAGTATTCGAAAATCCTTTAATAATCACTTAACGGTTGAAGGTATATTAATGACAATGTATGATAAACGCTTAAGTCATAATAGTTACATTATCAATGAGTTAAAGAAAAATATTAAAGGGTTTAATATTTAAGACCGTTATCAGTAGAAACGTGAGTTTAAGCGAAGCTCCGAGTTTTGGAACCAGTGTTTTTAATTATAAAGTAAATAGTGAAGGCTCTACAAACTACCTCAATCTATCCCGTGAAATTATGAAAAACCAAACTTTGACCAAGCAAAAATCTCTGGGTAAAAAAATGCCTCAAATTCTAAAAGACACAGAAGAGCGTCTTGCACTTGACCAAACCACTCATGAACGTAATTTAGATGATTATAAAACATTTTCATTAAAAGACAAGAACTTTGAAAAACTAATCGGATGGACAAGAAATGAAGTCATTGACCAATTAGGATTGGTATACAATGACATACATTCTGATGTATGGATGTACCACATTAACGATAAAGTAAGTCTTTTTAAGAAAAACTATCTGTATCTCTATTTTGTTAAAAATAAAGTTAACTAAATTAAATCTAGACGATTCAAATTCAGTTGAAAACTTGATTAAAATCTTAAACAAATTGGTTTTTATTCCTCGTAATTAATTGTATTTTTACGTTATAAAAATAAATCATTAATGGGAAAACTCATTGCTATAGCAAATCAAAAAGGAGGCGTTGGAAAAACAACAACAACGGTGAATCTGGCTGCTTGTTTAGGAGTTTTAGAAAAAAAAGTATTATTGATTGATGCTGACCCCCAGGCTAATGCTTCTTCTGGTCTTGGAATCGATGTCGAAGCAGTGACTCTTGGAACCTATCAGTTATTAGAACACAATTGTACGGCAGAAGAAACCATTCAACACACCACCGCTACAAATGTCGATATCATTCCTGCTCACATTGATTTGGTTGCCATAGAAATTGAATTGGTAAATATGGACAAACGAGAATATATGCTCAAACAAGCTATTGAATCTGTAAAATCCAAATATGATTACATACTTATTGATTGTGCACCCTCTTTAGGATTGTTAACTCTAAATGCATTAACAGCCGCAGATTCAGTAATTATTCCGATTCAATGTGAATATTTTGCTCTAGAAGGCTTAGGGAAATTATTAAACACTATTAAAAGTGTACAAAAAATACATAACGAACAATTGGATATTGAAGGATTATTACTCACAATGTATGATTCTCGATTGCGACTTTCCAATCAGGTAGTTGAAGAAGTACAAAGCCACTTTACTAACATGGTTTTTAAAACTATTATTCAGCGCAACGTACGACTCAGTGAAGCCCCTAGTCACGGTGAAAGCATAATTTATTATGACGTAAATAGTAAAGGTGCTACAAATTACTTAAGTTTGGCTAAAGAAATCATCAGTAAACAGTTAATATAATGGCCAAAGCTATTAAAAAACAAGCCTTAGGACGCGGACTTTCTGCTCTTTTACAAGATCCAAAAAAGGAAACAACTGTTGGAAACAACAACAGTGGTCACATGGCAGGGACGATCATAGAATTAGAACTAGCTTCAATAGAGGTCAATCCGTTTCAACCCCGAACACAATTTAAAGAAGAGGCCATCCGCGAGTTAGCGTCTTCTATACAAGAATTGGGAGTGATTCAACCTATAACTGTACGTAAAACAAAAGACAATACATTTCAATTGGTTTCTGGAGAGCGACGTTACAGAGCTTCAAAATTATTAGATTTAAAAACAATTCCAGCCTACATAAGAGTTGCAAACGATCAAGAAGCTCTAGAAATGGCCTTGGTCGAAAATATTCAACGACAAGATTTAGATCCTATCGAAATTGCTTTGAGCTACCAACGGTTGATTGAAGAAATCCAACTGACTCAAGAACAAATGAGTCAACGCGTTGGAAAAAAAAGATCTACAATTGCAAATTATTTACGACTTCTAAAACTAGACCCTTTAGTTCAAACAGGAATGCGGGATGGTTTTATAAGTATGGGACATGGAAGAGCCATCGTCAATATAAATTCTCATGTAGATCAAATAGCCGTTTACAAAGAAATTATTACTAACAAATTATCCGTTCGAGCTACTGAAACTCTAGTTAAAAACTACAACACCCCAAGACCATCTAAAACATCGGAACAAAAAAAACTTCCTGATTTTGTTGAAAATAGTATTGAAAAAATAGCGACTTACTTTGGGCATAAAATTGACGTGAAAATGGGGAAAAAGGGAACTGGAAAAATACTTATCCCGTTTCACTCTAAAGAAGATTATGATCGCATCTTAAAATTATTTAAAAAGTGATATACAGGCATTGGATCGTTATATTTTTTTGTGCATTTTCGATAGCTAATTTTGCTCAAAATAAAGAAAACACTCAAGATTCTTTAAAAACTGAGGTTTATAAGCCAGTGGTTATGGATCCTTTAGCTCCTTCAAAAGCTGCCTTCTATTCCGCTATACTACCAGGACTTGGTCAGGCAGTCAATAAGAAATATTGGAAAATTCCAATTGTATACGCTGCATTAGGAACTAGTATCTACCTTTATATGGATAACGACAGGAATTATAAACGTTATAGAAAAGCTTATAAGAGACGTTTATCTGGATTTACAGATGATGAGTTTTATGGAGAAGGAAGCATTCCGCTTTTATCAAACGAGGCCCTTATTCGTGCCCAACAAACGTTGAGACGAAATAAAGAATTATCCTTGTTAATCACCATCGGGCTTTATGCCTTAAATATTATAGATGCCAATGTGGATGCCCACTTACTTCAATACAATGTAGATAAAAATTTAGCAGTCAACCCATTTGTTGACTTCGATACACCTGATACATCCGCTCAACTTGGGTTGTCAATCAACTTTAATTTTTAAAATGAAAATAGCACTTTTAGGATATGGTAAAATGGGCAAGGTAATTGAAAAAATTGCTTTAAATCGAGGACATGAAGTCACCTTAAAAATAGACAAAGACACCGCTCCTTATGACATTACCTCAGTGGATGTCGCGATTAATTTCAGTACTCCAGATTCAGCAGTCGAAAATATTAGAATTGCCCTTGAAAATAAAATTCCTGTTATTTCTGGAACCACTGGATGGTTGTCTGAACTGGAAACTATGAAAACATTGTGTAACACTCATAACAGTGCATTTATATACGCTTCTAATTTTAGTTTAGGAGTCAATATTTTCTTTGAACTTAATAAACATTTAGCAAAAATGATGAAAAACCTAACGGACTATTCGGTAGACCTTGAAGAAATTCATCACACTCAAAAACAAGATGCACCATCTGGGACCGCCATCACACTCGCTGAAGGAGTTTTAGAGAACAGTGCTTACGATTCTTGGGGGTTGGCGCCCGTGGAAGAATCTGGTAAAATAGCAATTACTTCCAAACGCGTCGACGCTGTTCCAGGAACTCATACGGTAAACTATGATTCTGAAGTAGATTCTATTGCCTTAACTCATACCGCCCATAACAGAGAGGGATTTGGACTGGGAGCCGTGGTTGCAGCCGAATGGATCCTCGGAAAAACAGGTGTATTCACAATGAATGACGTGTTAAACATAGGTTAAACTACTGTGTTCAAATCGCTTTAACCTATAAATTTGACAAAATAACTTAAAATATTATGACTTTATCTCAATGGTTTATTTTTTTCTTAGCAATTCAGCTGATCCATGGATTGGGCACTTGGAAACTATATGTTAAGGCAAATCGGAAGGCATGGGAAGCATTCATACCAGTTTATAATGGTATTATCTTAATGAAAATACTGAACCGTCCAACTTGGTGGATTGCCTTATTATTTTTACCAGTGATCAGTTTAATTATGCTGATCATTATATGGGTAGAAACCGCTCGAAGCTTTGGGAAAAACACAACAACAGACACCGTTTTGTCAATCTTAACCTTGGGATTTTATAGTTATTATCTAAACTACTTTACGGATGTAAAACATATAAAAGACAGAAGCTTAAAGCCTAAATCTAATTCGGGAGAATGGACGAGCTCTATATTGTTTGCAGTAGTGGCTGCGACCATTGTTCATACCTATTTTCTTCAACCCTATGTCATTCCTTCGTCGTCTCTAGAAAAATCATTGTTAGTCGGTGATTTTTTAATTGTGAGTAAAATGCACTATGGCCCTCGAGTCCCGATGACCACTATTGGACTTCCTATGGTTCATGATACAATTCCAGTATTGAACAAAAAGTCTTATTTATTTAGTGATCAAATTGAAAAACAAAGCACTTCTTTAAAAAGTAGATTTCAACTCCCTTATTTACGGATTCCGGGTTGGGAAAAAATTGAGCGTAATGAGATCGTCGTTTTTAATCAACCGGCAGATACACTGCTAGATATGAATGACTTTAGACCTGATAGAAATTACTACAAACCTATCGATAAAAAGACCAATTTGGTAAAACGCTGTGTGGCGATTGCAGGAGATACGCTCGAAATTAGAGATGGCTTTGTGTATATCAATGGAATTCAAAATAAACTTCCAGACCGTGCAAGATTGCAATTTAGTTATGAAGTGATTTTAAAACCTGGGAAAAGATTTGAAAATAGTATCCTAGAACAGTTAAAGACACGCTATGATATTACCGATGGTATCTATGCACAAGGCAACAAAATTATTGTTCCAGCTGCATCATATGAAGCTGTCAGAGTCTTTAAGAACCACCCAAGTGTCGCAACAATCATACGCTACATCGAACCAAAAGAGCAAGCAGATACTGCATTATTCCCACAAGATCCAAGTTATGATTGGAACCGCGATTTTTTCGGTCCTCTTTACATTCCTGAAGAAGGAAAAACAATGGAGCTTACTTTAAAAAATCTACCTGTTTACAAACGACTTATCACAGAATACGAAGGAAATTCAATTTCTACAAAAGGAAATCAAATTTTCATCAACGGACAACTTTCTAATTCATATACTTTTAAACAAAACTATTATTGGATGATGGGTGACAATCGTCACAATTCAATTGATGCCCGTGCTTGGGGATTTGTGCCTTTTAACCATGTGGTTGGGAAACCAGTATTTATTTGGATGAGTTGGAATTCCAACGGAAAAGGTTTTAACAAAATACGCTGGGAGCGCTTGTTCTCAACCGTTCATGCCGATGGCGAACGCAAGTCATACTTTATACATTTTTTAATCCTATTGGCAGGATGGATTGGTTTTAGTAAATGGCGTAAAAGAAAAAAAGCAACGGTCTAATATCTCTTTATGGCGCTGCTTTATCCGACGTATTTTCCAAACATTGCTTGTTATATAGTGATGGCTCAATCAGAAAAAGTCGTGTTTGAAGTACAGGATTCCTATCAAAAACAAACCTATAGAAACCGTTGTTATATCTACGGAGCTAATGGAAAGCTTAGTCTTAATATTCCTGTTCATTTCTCACAAAACAACAGACAAAATACAGATGAAATAGAGATTGATAACATTTCAAAATGGCAATCCATACACTGGAAATCTATTGAAAGTGCCTATAAAACTTCACCTTTTTTTGAGTTTTATGAGGATGAATTTAAAGAACTATTTGAAACACCAAAAGAGTTTCTTTTAGATTTTAATTTGGAATGTATTGCTGTCATTAATAGCTGTTTGGGTATAAATCCTGTTATATCTAATTCTGTTCAGTTTTTAAAAACCAACACAGAATCTGACTATCGATTTTTAGTCAATGCACGAAAAGAATCTAAAATTGATACGACTGCCTATATTCAAGTCTTTCAAGAAAAACACGGGTTTATAAACAATTTAAGCATTTTAGATTTATTGTTTAACGAGGGCCCAAATGCTATAAGTTATTTAAAAAACCATCCCATCACTTTTTAAAATATGCTTCAAGGGTTGGTTCATTATGGCATTCATTTTATTGCTCCCTTAGGGATCGTGTTTTTATTCTATAGAAAAGAATGGTTCAAGACCTATGCTATTTTTTTGAGTACTTTTCTAATTGACCTCGATCATTTACTCGCCACACCCCTGTTTGACCCCAACCGTTGTAGCATCGATTTTCATCCCCTTCACACATACGTTGCAATAGGAATATATATATGTTTATTAATTCCCTCAAAAACTCGTTTGATTGGAATAGGACTTTGTATTCATATCCTCGCCGATAGCTGTGATTGTTTATTTATGTAACATCAACTCGCTAAGAAGTGGGAAATGATCAGAATAAGGAATCGTGTAGTTTTTGAATGTGATAGAAGAAAAACTTTGATCTGCTAAAATGAAGTCTATACGAACAGGAAAATATTTAAAATCAAAGGTACTTCCAAAACCAGTACCTGAAGCTTCAAAAGTATCCTGTAAATCTCCTTTTAAAATTCTATAAACATATGAATAAACAGTGTTATTAAAATCACCACACATCAATACCTTGTAAGGTGACTTTGCGACATGATTAGCAACCATTTCGGCTTGATATTGTTGGGCATTAAAAGTAGTTTCTAAACGCTTGAGTAACTTGTTGGATTGCTTAGAGTCGAGTGTCTCTACTCCTACATTAGCATCAATTCCAGAGGATTGAAGGTGCACATTATATAGACGTACTGTATCTGTCTCTATGAGTAAATCAGCATAGATAGCACTGTTAGCAGAATTCGGGAAATCGATATAGCCAGAATTCACAATTTTATAGGCAGATAAAATAGCGAGTTCTGATTTGTTTTTGGCAGGGTTGGTTTGATGTTTGTATGGATAGGATTTAAAATCCAAATCCGTACTTGAATCATACTCTTGAAAACACAAGATATTAGGAGATTCCTCTAACACAAACTCCTGAATTTTAGTAGGGATGGTTTTGTCATCAATCCAATTATACACATTGAACAAGCGTACATTGTAACTCATGATCGAAAACGTATCTTCTGATTTTAAAGTTGACTCCGATGAAAATTTATAGAATGACAAAACATGGTTATAGCCCAGCACCAACACTAAAAGCGAAAGGATCAATTGTTTTTTAAGTTTGATAAGCCAATAGACTGTAAAAAGTATATTTAAGACAATCAATAAGGGAACGGTTAAACTAAGGGTAGAAATTAGTGCATAAGATTTTGGTGGCACATATGTCAAGCCATAAAATAAGAGCAGTAAAAGAGCTACCACTGAATTTATCAGAAATATAAACTTATTAAGAAGGTTTAAGTTTTTCAAATCGTTCTATTTTCCAGCACGGAATAAAAAATCCTTTTCTGCTTGGGTTAAACTTTCATAACCACTTTTACCAATTTTATCTAAAATAAGGTCTATTTGCTTTTGATGTGTAAATTTATCAAACCCTTCCTTTTTCTTACCGGCAAAAGAAGTTTTTTTCTTCTTGTGAACTGTTTTCAGTGGGGCTGTCGACCTTAAGAAATAGGCTGTGATTTTATCAATAAACTCCCCAATATCTGTCCCTTTCTGGAATTGTATTGCATAAAAATAGCCTAACATATATCCACCAAAGTGTGCGACCGACCCCCCTGAGTTTAGAGAAAAAAGGCTAGGAATATTAAACAGAACAATTGCAATCCCAAGATATTTTAATGGAAATTGAAAAGTGAAAAATCGCACTTCTTTATTGGGTAAATAAGCACATAGAAAAATGATGATAGCACCTACCCCAGCAGAAGCACCAACTAAAGACCCTACTGTATTTAAAATGCCTGAGGGAAATAAATTATATACCAATACAAAAGCAAAACCACCAGATAAGATGCCTAATATATATACTTTAAATGAAAGATCTTCTTTAAATAAATTTGAAAACGAACGCCCGAAGAAATATAAGACTACCATATTAAAAAACAAATGAACAAAACTATTATGGATAAAACCATACGTTAGCAGTGCCCATGGTTTTGAAAGCACGTCCGAAAACGACTTTGAGAGCGATAGCCATTCTAGATTCTCAACAACTTGAACTTTTAGAGCTATAAAACTGACAAGAAACACTACCACATTTGCCACAATAATTTTTTCAAATACATTGAGTCTTGATAATTTTTCTCTAATATCTTGATTTAGACTTGTCATTAATTCCAACGGTATTTATCGAATTGATTTTTCTTCCAGAAGTACATCAGCAAAAAACCAGTGACTGCACCTCCAATATGAGCAATATAAGCGGTATTGCTAGGACTAAAAATAGAGACTCCAGTAAAAGCAGAAAACAAGTCTAGAGCAATGATTCCAGGGATAAAATATTTCGCCTTGATTGGAATTGGTAAAAAGAGCATCATCAATTCGGCATTGGGATTGAGCATACCAAAAGCAACCAAAACGCCCATAATAGCTCCTGAAGCTCCAACCATTGAACCGTTGCTTATAACGTTTAAATCAAAGAACATCCGGAAAGATTCTTCAGTTAATTGACTCATACTAAATCTATAATCGGACATCAGTGGTTCTAACTTGGATACTAAAACTTCACCTCTAAACATATTATCACTTATGATATTCAGACTAGAAGCCTCTCTTATAAAATCAAAAGAAAACCCAAATGATTGTAAGTCACTTATCAGGGGGTAAACTTGAACGTAATACACCAAAAAAGTTAAGGCTACTGCCCCTAAACCAGATGAAAGATAAAAGATTAAAAATTTTCTTTGACCAAACACACGCTCTACTGCCGTTCCAAACATCCATAGCGCAAGCATATTAAACAATAAATGCTGAAAACCTCCATGCATAAACATATGTGTAAATACTTGCCATGGCATAAAATTATCATTCAACGGATAGAAGAGAGCTAATAAACCATAAAATAAATCTTTATTACCCAGTAAGTAAGTTCCTAAAAACACAATAATATTGATGATAAGAAGATGCTTAACGATGGGAGTTATTTGACGCATATTAATTGAATTTTTTATCGAGTTCTTCAACCTTTAAGGTTGTGAAAACTGTTTTGTTAGAAGGAGAAATTGCAGGCTCTTTACAAGAAAACAAGGTGTTTAAGATGTGCTCTTGTTCTTCGCGTTCTAATTTTTTTCCGTTTTTTATCGCTAAACTTTTAGCCAGTGACTTAGACAATAAATCACTAAGACTAAAGTTCACATCGGGAACTTCATGTTCGATATCGTGAATGAGTTGCTCAAAAACAATATGTACTTCAGATTCTTTGACACCAACTGGAACCCCTGTAAGTTCTATGTTTTCATCTGTAAACGAAGAAAATACAAAACCTGTAGTTTCTAAAGCCTGCTGAAGATCTTTTAATATGGTATTATCTGATTTTGAAAATTTGAGCTGTAAAGGAAATAACAACTGTTGACTGACTGCTTCATTCACTGTCGTTTTTCGAAGAAATTCTTCATATAAAATACGTTCATGTGCTCGGTTCTGGTCAATAACAAGCATTCCAGATTTAATTGTATTGATGATGTATTTGTTATGTAATTGAAATGTTTTGTGTGACTTTTGTTCCGTACTATCGTCAAAAATAGACGAAGTCATTTCATCAGATTCGTAATTAACTTGACTAAAGCTATCTGGGTTTGATTTGGATTCCAAACCAACATACAGTCCTTCCCATGCGTCAGATGCAGGTTTGGAATGCGAAGGTGAAGAGGAATGAGAATTAGAAAATGGATTGAATGTTCTATCGACTTCAACTTTTGGGTGTACCGTTTGCCCATTGTCAAATCCGTAAGGGGTGTCTAAATTTTTATCGCGATCAAAATCTAGTACTGGTGCAATACTAAATTGACCTAAACTGTGCTTAACAGCTGCTCTTAGAATTGCATAGATGGTTTGCTCGTCATCAAATTTGATTTCTGTTTTCGTAGGATGAATATTGATGTCTATACTTTTTGGATCGACTTCTAAGTTTAAAAAGTAACTAGGATGTTTTCCGGGTTGAAGGACGCCTTCAAAAGCGGCGGATATGGCATGATTTAGGTAGGGACTCTTAATGTACCGATTGTTTACAAAGAAGAATTGCTCTCCTCTAGATTTCTTTGAATATTCTGGTTTGCCAACAAATCCCGAGATGGTTAAAACTTCTGTTGTTTCGTCAACAGGGACAAGTTTTTCATTGGTTTTTCCACCAAATGTACTCACAATACGTTGTCTAAAATTTCCTTTTAATAAATTAAACAAATCGCTTCCGTTATGATACATAGAAAAACGGATCGATGGGTGGGCTAATACGACTCTGTGAAATTCGTCAATGATATGACGTAATTCGACAGTATCAGACTTTAAGAAATTACGTCTTGCAGGAATATTAAAAAATA
>JABHDE010000072.1 GCA_018673215.1 Formosa sp.
AAAGTAGTTTGCTTTTCACAACTGGTTTAGAGCAACAAAAAACCCCTCAATTAAGAAGGGTATTCAGGGTGGTCCCACTTGGGCTCGAACCAAGGACCCTCTGATTATGAGTCAGATGCTCTAACCAACTGAGCTATGGGACCAATAAGGCTGCAATATTACAACGATTTTTAAAATTATAAAAAGAAAATCAGTCTTTATTAGGACGTTCCTGACAGAGTTCAATCAGAACTCCGTTTGTTGATTTTGGATGTAAAAACGCAATCCGTTTGTTATCAGCTCCATCTTTGGCGGTTTCATGAATCAATTCAAAGCCCTCTTCTTTTAAGCGTGCCAGTTCAACTTCAATATTCTCCACCTCAAAAGCAATATGATGTACGCCTTCCCCTTTTTTAGCAATAAACTTCGCAATGGGACTGTTCGCATCCGTGGCTTCTAACAATTCAATCTTATGTGTTCCTACATCAAAAAAAGAGGTTGTGACCCCTTCTGAAGCCACTTGTTCGGTTTTATAATGCGGAACTCCCAAAAGCTTTTTAAACAATTCATTCGAAGCATTCAAGTTTTTGACGGCAATGCCAATATGTTCTATTTTCTTCAGCATAGGACAAATTTAACCGAAAAGGACTAGCTTTTAAACAAATCCCCCAGAAATATATTATTTTTACCCCATGGAAAGTCAAAGACAAAAAAAAATAGCCTCCGTTTTACAGCGTGATCTCGTTGAGGTATTGCAAGGGGCAGCCACCCAAGGCGGGATGAAAGGCATACTTATTTCAGTTACCAAGGTTAATGTGACCGTCGATCTCTCGATTGCGAAAGTGTACCTGAGTATTTTCCCGATTGATAAAGGGGCTGAACTTTTAGAAGGAATAAAATCCAATGCCCCCCTCATTAAACACGAGCTGTCGCAACGTACCAAGCACCAATTGCGTCGCATGCCGCAGTTGATTTTTTATATTGATGATTCATTGGAGTACATTGATCAAATAGACAAGTCGCTCAAAGGGATTGAAAATCCAATTGAAAACCCCGATTTGTTAGTGAAACGAAAAAAGTCCTAATTGAAGTTCCCCCTCTATATCGCCCAACGTTATTTGTTTTCTAAAAGCAATAACAATGCAATCAATTTTATCACTCTTATTGCTGGTTTTGGGATTATTATAGGAACTGCGGCCCTTTTTATTGTGCTCTCAGGTTTTTCGGGTCTTAAAAATTTTAGTTTAGAATTCACTTCATTTTCCGACCCTGATCTAAAAATCATACCTACTACTACCAAAACAATTCGGGTTACGCCGGCTCAAAAACAAGCACTCACAACACTAAACAGCGTCGCCTCCTTTTCAGAAGTGGTTGAGGAACGCATGTTGATGAATTGCGACAACAAACACTTGGCCGTGACTCTTAAAGGAGTGGATGCAAATTATCCCCAAGCCACCATTGATTCTATTTTGGTATATGGACAGTGGTTTGAGCCCAATACGCCACAAATTGTAGCCGGTTGGGGCGTTACTAATGAGCTAGGTTTTGGAATTTTTGATGTAACAAAAGTTATTAAACTCTATGCGCCTAAGCCAGGGACTGGACAGCAGACATCTGTAAAAGGGGCTTTCAAAAGCTTGAAAGTCGCTAATGCAGGTATTTTTCAAATTAATGAAACACTTAATAATTCACAAGTATTTACATCCCTAGAAAATGCGAAGTATTTATTAAATTATGATCCTGAAACTCTTAGTGCAATCGATATTTATTTAGAGCCTTCAGCGGATGAAGATACCGCAAGAGCTGCATTGCAATCTATTTTTAAAAATAAAGTCACCATTAAGAACCGCCTCCAACTCAACGATGCGCTTTATAAAATGCTCAACACAGAACACGTGGCCGTCTATTTAATTTTTACCTTGATTTTGATTATAGCCTTGTTTAATATTATCGGTTCTATTATTATGATGATTTTAGACAAGAAAAAGAATTTGAAAACCTTGTATAATCTAGGGGCAACAGTCAAAGAATTGCGACGCATCTTTTATTACCAAGGGATTTTAATGACGCTGTTGGGTGGAGGTATAGGACTCGTTGTTGGCGTGGTCGTCATTTGGCTGCAGCAAAAACACGCTTTAGTAATGATTACACCTTCCTTGGCATACCCAGTAGATTTACAGTTCATCAATATTGGAATTGTGCTCGCTACAATATTAACCTTAGGGATCATAGCTTCACGCATTGCCTCCCAGCGGATTGCTAAAACACAACTTAACGCTTAAACAAACTGATAGTCGCCAAAGTTTGCTTCTACCGCATCAAAAGCTGCAAAAACATCGGCACTGTGGTCGCTAGTCACCATCCGTGTTCGGAACGGTTTAAAATCTGGAATGCCTTTAAAATAGTTGGTATAATGACGTCTGGTTTCTAATACTCCCAAAACCTCGCCTTTCCAGTCAATCGCCATTTGTAAATGACGTCGCGCAGCCTCCACACGTTCTAGCATACTAATAGGTCTTAAATGTTCACCCGTTTGCATAAAGTGTTTTACTTGCTTAAAAAACCAAGGATTTCCTATTGTTGCCCGTCCAATCATGGCGCCATCTAAGCCATATTGATCACGCATTTCAATAGCGCGCTCAGGGGAGTTGACATCCCCATTTCCAAAAACAGGAATATGCATACGTGGATTGTTTTTTACCTCAGCAATCGGCTTCCAATCGGCAGCCCCTTTATACATCTGAGCACGGGTACGCCCATGAATAGAAATCGCTGCACAGCCTACATCTTGCAAGCGCTCCGCTACTTCCACAATACGAATGGAATCGTGATCCCAACCCAAGCGTGTTTTGACGGTAACGGGTAAATTGGTACGCTTCACCATCTCGGCAGTAAGTTTTTCCATCAAACACACATCTTTCAAAATCCCGGCACCGGCGCCTTTACTCACCACTTTTTTAACGGGACAGCCAAAATTAATATCAATAATATCTGGATTGGATTTTTCAACAATATCAATGGCTTTAAGCATACTGTCTAAATTAGCTCCAAAAATCTGAATACCCACAGGGCGTTCTTTTTCATAAATATCCAATTTCATGGTGCTTTTGACCGCATCACGAATCAAACCTTCACTTGATATAAATTCGGTATAAACCACATCTGCTCCTTGTTCTTTACACAAGGCACGAAAAGGAGGGTCGCTCACATCTTCCATGGGAGCAAGTAATAAAGGAAATTCGGGAAGTTCTATAGAACCAATTTTAACCATGTTTTATTTATAAAAATTCATTTCATCTAAGTATTCCCAAACTGTATCTGGCAGCATAGGGCGAATGTTTTTACCCGCCTTAATTGATTGACGAATAAAGGTTGAAGACAACTCCATAATGGGAGCGTCTATTTTAATGATATTAGCATCTTTTTCTATGCTCACAGTTTTTGTGGATGCTGCTAGTTTTCTTGGATATACATAAATCGGATACCCTTTGATAATTACCTCCGCATTTTTCCATTTTGGCAAGGATTGTAAATTGTCCTCTCCCATAATAAGCGCAAAGCGGTGTTCGGGGTGTTTTTCTTCTAAATAAGCTAATGTATGTACCGTATAATTAGGTTGCGATAAGTTAAACTCAATAGTACTGGGCATTAGTTTTGGGTACTCTTTTGTAGCCCTATAAACCATCTCTAAGCGTTGGTGATTGTCCAACAAGCTTTGCTTTTTTTTATGAGGACTTTGAGGCGTGACCACCAACCAGACTTGATCTAAATCAGAATGTTCAGCGATGTGATTTGCAATGACAAGGTGCCCAATATGGATGGGGTTATAAGTTCCAAAAAAGAGTCCAATGTTCATTGATCTTTAATTAATGTGTTTCGCCACTTTTTCGTAGGCTTCTTTTTGAGCTGTTTCTAAAACATCATTTTCAATGACGCAGTCAAATAAGGGAGCGGTGGCAAGTTCTGCAGAAGCTTTTGCTACTCGCATATTTATTTTATCTTGAGTTTCTGTTTGTCTTTTTTTAAGACGAATTTTTAATTCATCGATACTTGGCGGTTTTACAAAAATTGCCAAAGTCTGTTCAGGAAATTTACGTTTAATACGCAAACCCCCAGAGACGTCAATATCAAAAATAACATGTTTTCCAAGAGCCCAAATACGCTCAACCTCGGACTTGAGAGTGCCATAAAAATTATCTCTATATACTTCCTCCCATTCCAAAAAATCATCAGATTTAATGTGTTGCTTAAAAGCATCACTAGATAAAAAGTAATAGTCTTTTTTGTCAACTTCAGTGCCTCTTTTTGCACGGGATGTTGCCGACACAGAAAACTCTAAATTCAGCTCTTTTTGTGCCAACAAATGCCTGACAATTGTTGTTTTTCCTGATCCCGACGGTGCCGAGAATACAATTAGTTTTCCTTGCGGCTTTTTAGAGGACATTGAGTAATTGTTCTTTAATTTTTTCTAATTCATCTTTCATTTGAACCACTAATTTTTGCATGGGTGCAAAATTAGCTTTCGATCCAATGGTGTTCACCTCACGTCCAATTTCTTGAGAAATAAACCCTAATTTTTTACCATTTGAATCCTCTGAATTTAAGGTTTGAATAAAGTATTCTAAATGGTTTTGAAGGCGTACTTTTTCTTCAGTGATATCAAATTTTTCAATATAATAGACCAGCTCTTGCTCAAAGCGGTTTTCATCATATTTTTCTTTTAGATCGGAAACCCCTTTATGCAAACGCTCTCTTACATTTGAAATGCGTTCTGGGTCTATTGCAAGTACTTGTTCAAGCAAGTCCAATATGACGGCAATTCGTTTTCTAAAATCAGCTTCTAATACGTTTCCTTCTTCCAATCGGTATTGAGCTATATTCTCCAAAGCTTTTTGGATTTCTCTTTCAATATCTGACCATTCCGTTTCATTTATTTCATCTCGTTCCGTGCTAATTGCATCGGGCATCTTAATGGCCATTTGAAGGCGCTGCATTTCATCGCCCGTTGCCAACCCTTCCAATTGTGCCATGTATTTCTTTACGACCTTAGGGTTCACTTTTGCAAAAGTTTCTCCACCTGTATTTTCCAAATTCATGGAGAAATCAACTTTACCCCTGTTTAATTTTGCAGCGATGAGTTTTCTTAGGCTCAGTTCTTTGGATCTGTACATAGAAGGCATGCGCATGTTCAGGTCTAAGGTTTTGCTATTCAGTGATTTAAGCTCAATAGAGATGGTTTTGCTAGGCAATTGTAATACAGACTTTCCGTAGCCTGTCATGGAATGTATCATTCTTCGGTATTAAAAAACTTTTTTCAAAGATACTGAAAACCAATAAGTATACCCAAGGAGAATTTCAACTCTTAATGAAACCTGTAAAAGTGTGTTTTCAATTTTTTTGTATATTGTATTTAATAAATTTAAAACCTACTTATTATGGAAAATTTTTCAATGAATTGGTTGGCAATACTCGTGTCGGCCTTGATCCCTTTAATTATCGGAGCTATTTGGTACCACCCTAAAGTATTTGGAACAGCGTGGATGAACGCCACAGGAATTACAGAAGCCAAAATTAAAACCATGTCACCTACCAAGGCTTATATTGCTGCGGTACTCTTATCGGTAATTCTTTCTTTTTACTTGTACGTAAATGTTATGACAGGGGGCCCAGATGATATGCGTCATGGTCAAGAGCTTTTTATGACCTTTAAGCATGGTGCTGCACATGGTGCTTTTCTTGGAATTTTAGTTGTTTTTCCAGTGTTAGCTACCAATGGAGTATTTGAGATGAAATCGGCTAAATATATTTTTATAAATGTATTTTATTGGATTGTGTCCTTGGCACTAATGGGGGGTGTGCTCAATGGTTGGCCAGTATAAGTTTGTGACCTAAAAATATAGATGCCTCAGAAAGCTTCTTTTACTTAAAGGGCGAATGCTGCTTGAATTCTTTGATCTTAATGCGCCTAAAAAAGGGCTTTATTAAGGAGTTTAAAAAGGGGTTTTTATGTTTTATATAACAGCTTAGTTCCAAAGGATTGGCGCCTATAGTCGTTTTTATCTCGGAGGCAGTTCGCCCTAAATTTATAGATGTCACTTGTTTTTGTATTCCGATTCTAATATAATCGTTCAATATACGGGGATAGATCGCATGGGATTTATTGAGCTCATAATCCAATCCAATAAAATGAGCGTCCAATGCATTTTTGTTAACCAGGGCTGTCAAAAAGCCAACGAGTTTATTCTCTAAAAAATAGGCTTTCACGATAAAATCGTCCTTAAATGATGCTCGCAAATGAATGTATGTGTTTAGGTTTAAAACTTGTGCATTAAAACTGGCATTTGTAATAGTATTTTGATACAAGGCTTGTAACTCATCTTTGTAGGTTTCAAAGTCATGCTCTGTAAACAAACGGGTTTCTAAATCACTGCTTGTTGAGTCGGCCTTATTTGCTTTGACTCTATATTTTGATTTTAATATGTTTTTATAATCCTCAAATGTTTTCCATTGGGGATCTAACTGAACAATCATGTTGGGCTCTACTTTAATTTCGCTATATCCAAAATTTAAAAGCTCGCGGGTGTTCTTTAGAGACGTTTCTTTAAAATCTTTTATAAAAACCGCATGCAGTGGCTTTGTGTTGGCGGCTAGGGCATCTAAAGCCGTTGCAATTTGATTCATGATTTCACTTTTTGAAACACGATCTGAACTCCTAATTCCATGTTCGCCACTGAGAAACACATTTCCACAAAACATTATTTTTATATGTTCATTACAAAAGAATAGACTTAAGAATTTTTGTACCAAGGAGGCTACTTTTATGTTTTTTAAGGTACCCTCAACACTTAAGTTAATCACTTGAACAAGTGCAAGCGCTGCCGTATTTTTTTGGGCATCGGAAATGGAAATATATTTGAATTCAATTTGAGGATTAGAGAGTTCAAAAGCTTTTAGGAATGGTTTTGAAAAATAGACGTTTTTATCAGTGTCTAGTTCTTTAAATACGACAGGGTCGATTAGGTCAACAGAAGGGTATAAAGAGGTAACAAAAGAACTCATTTAGCTGCTTGAAGATTGGAATTTTTAGAAACCAAATATACACCTAAAAATATTAAAGACGCTGCAGTAATCTTAATGGCGTTTAAGCTATCGCTACCCATTATGATCGCAAAAATTCCCGCAAAAATAGGCTGTATATATACAAATGTACTCACTGTAGTGGCACTTAATTTTCTCAAAGCGAGTGGGTTTAACAGGTATGTTGCAAATGTTGCACATACCACTACAAATAGAATTGAAAACCAAACATAAGGAGTAAAGCTACTCCATTTGACCGATGAAAGCTCTGAGTATCCAAAAGGAAGTACAAAGAAAGTCCCAAACAAAAACAACCATTTAATAAAGGTGTATGGATGGTATTTGTTGGTTAATTTTTTTATTAAAATTAAATAGTAACTGTAAGACGCTGCATTGACGAGCACCAGAAAGTTTCCTAATAAAACATTGTCTGCAGAATTATTTGAACGGTTATAAACACTTAAAATTAAAGCACCAGACAGGCCTATGAAGATCCCCAATAACTTAATTTTTATAATTTTCTCACCCAAAATAAAAGCTGATAACACTAATACAATGATAGGTGTGGTAACCATAATCACGGATCCATTAATTGGAGTGGTAAACTGCAGTCCCTTAAAAAAGGCGAGCATGTTAAGTGCCACACCAAAAAAAGCTGCAATCATAAATTTTGGGTAATCTAATCGATCGATTTTTTCTTTGGGAGTCCAAATACTAAACACCCAAAAGAGCACAGCCGCAAGGGATACTCTAAACAAAATAAACCCATAGGGTTGAATGTACCCACCATCAATGACATCGTTAGCAAAGGTGAAAGTCACGCCATAAAAAAGCTGCACTAATATAAGCGCAAAGAGTGCAAACGAATTATTTTTCATTCAACAATGCTGTTTTTGCCGAATTGATGATTTTAGGGCTATTTCCAATAAACAATTTATCATCTATTACTAGCACAGGCCGTTTCAGGAACGTGTAATGCTCTAAAATATAATTTTTATAATCGGTGTCATTGAGAGGTTTTTCTTTTAAACCTAACTCTTTGTATAGCTTTGCTCGTTTACTAAAAAGTGATTCATAGCTGCCTGATAAGGATTTGAGGTGTGCTAACTCTTCAGGAGTTATTGCGGTTTTCTTGATGTCTTGAAGTTCAAAGTCTTCGTTTAGTTGCAAATGATTTAAAATACGGCGACACGTATCACAAGTACTTAAAAAATAGAATTTTTTCATGGGATTCTTTTCTTATTTTTACAAAGAAAATCATTTCTTTAATAAGAATTAAAAAATCTCTGAATATTATGGACTGGAATCACAATGTAACACTGAAAAACAGGACACTTCTATTGAAATTTGTAGAAAATTTTTCTTTGGATCAACTCAATACGGTCCCAAAAGGGTATCGAAATACCATCTTTTGGAATGTTGCCCATACGATTGTTACGCAGCAATTGTTGGTTTATGGTCTTTCTAACACCCCATTGTTAGTAGCTCCTGATTTGGTAAAATCTTATAAAAAAGATTCTAAAACTCTTCACGAAGCAACCGAGGATGAGTTGACTCTTATTAAAACACTTTTAATCTCAACTATAGAACAAACAAAAAAAGACTACGATAAGGGGGTTTTTAAAGTCTATACTCCATATACAACTTCTTTAAATGTGACCATAAATAATGTTGAAGAAGCGATTAGCTTTAATACATTTCACGAAGGTATCCATCTCGGATACATCCTGGCAATGAAAAATAGTTTGTGAGTTTTTAAACCAATTAGAGTTCTGTCGAAATTCAAAATGTGATTGAAAAAAGAATGTTGTATTGAATCGAAAAAACAGGCTTTTATTGTTGTTAAATTGACTCATTTTTTACATCTCAGCCTCATAAAGAATCAAACTCAAATTTAAAACATCCCTAAAACAAGTATATTATTCAATGAATTACATATTTCATTAAATAATTCCTATTAAAATATCATATTACGAATTTATATCTTAATTATAGCTCTATAATTATCATATACAAAAAAATAGGTCATTATTTTTAAAGATATTATATATTTGTATTGTGTAATGTATTTAAAATTTAACACCCCTAATATTTTAATATGGAAGATAAAATAAAAGGTTTTTTAGACTTAGTAAAAGAAAGAAATGGCCATGAAGCCGAATTTATTCAAGCTGTAGAAGAAGTAGCAGAAACGGTAATTCCTTATATTGTTCAACACGACATTTATCATGGAAAAAACATTCTTTTAAGAATGGTTGAACCAGAACGCGCTATTACTTTTAGAGTTAACTGGGTAGATGATAAAGGAGAAATCCAGGTAAATCGAGGGTACCGTGTTCAGATGAATTCTGCGATTGGGCCTTATAAAGGAGGGCTTCGATTTCACCCAACGGTAACGATGAGTATTTTGAAATTTTTGGCGTTTGAGCAAGTTTTTAAAAACAGCTTAACAACTCTTCCAATGGGAGGAGGAAAAGGAGGAAGCGATTTTGACCCTAAAGGAAAAAGCGATAATGAAATCATGCGATTTTGCCATGCTTTTATGAGTGAGTTATTTCGTCATATTGGTTCTAATACCGATATCCCAGCTGGAGATATAGGAGTCGGAGGCCGCGAAATAGGGTTCCTTTTTGGAATGTATAAAAAACTTAGAAACGAATTTACGGGTGTGCTAACTGGCAAAGGAATGACATGGGGAGGTTCGCTCATCCGTCCTGAAGCAACTGGATATGGAACCGTCTATTTTGCAGACAAAATGTTGCAAACTAAAGGAGATAGCTTTAAAGGGAAAACAGTTGCCATTTCTGGATCTGGAAATGTAGCACAATACGCAGCCGAGAAAACAATTCATTTAGGAGGAAAAGTAGTAACTTTATCGGACTCTTCGGGTTTTATTTTTGATGAAGAAGGTATAGATCAAGACAAACTAGCATTTGTAATGACACTTAAAAACATCAAAAGAGCGCGGATAAGTGAGTATGTTAAAACCTATCCGAATGCCAAATTTATTGCAAATAAAACGCCTTGGGAAGTTAAATGTGATATAGCGTTGCCGTGCGCCACTCAAAATGAACTCAATGAAAATGACGCCATAATGTTGTTGAAAAATGGTTGTATTTGTGTGAGCGAAGGCGCTAATATGCCTTCCACAAAAGCAGCAATCACTAAGTTTCATGAAGCAATGATTTTATTTGCACCAGGAAAAGCTTCCAATGCTGGAGGAGTTGCCACATCTGGACTGGAAATGACACAAAATTCTTTACGCTATAATTGGACCAGAGCTGAAGTAGATGAAAAGTTAAAAGACATTATGTCCAGTATTCATGATGCGTGTATAGAATATGGTAAAGACGAAAAAACAGGATATATCGATTATGTTAAAGGCGCCAATATAGCTGGCTTCGTAAAAGTAGCCGATGCAATGCTTGCACAAGGCGTGGTGTAATAACTACCAAACCTACTTTTAAAAGCTTTCAAATTAATGAAAGCTTTTTTGTTTATATACAATAATGACTTCATTTATCGTTAGGAATAAATATATTTGTACTTAAAATTTGAAGATAATTCAATTTATTTCTATGCTTGACACTCAAGATTTTTATAAAAAAAACACGAGATACTTGAATAACATTAATATTAATAACTTCGATTTCTTAAGAGTCATTTTTGCTTCTACAGTAGCATTTTCGCATTTAATAGAATTGAGTGATTTAGAATTTCTTCAACCTTATAAAGTGCTTTTTAATACGCGTTTAGCAATCGACGGGTTCTTTGTAATAAGCGGGTTTTTAATTGCGAAAAGCTATGAGAACAGTACAACAACAAAAGAATATATTATCAGAAGAGCTAAAAGAATTATCCCAGCTTATGCTGTTGTCATCCTAGTTTCTGCACTTTTCTTTAGCGCAATTTCAACGTCTTCATTGCCAGAATATTTCTCAAATATTCAATTTTGGAAATACCTCACAGCCAATTTGTCATTTCAAAATTATTTAGAACCTTGCTTACCTGGAGTCTTTGAAACAAATAAATTTTGCGCCGTTAATGGTGCCTTATGGACCATTAAGGTAGAAGAAGCTTTTTATCTTTTAGTTCCTTTGTTTTATTGGTTTGTAAGGTCCAAAAAATTTAATTTTTATTTACTTATTGTTATTGTATATCTTTTGTCTGTTTTCTATTATATGTACTTTTTATCAATTGATAATTACAGAATAGCAAAACAACTTCCTGGAGCCTTAGCCTTTTTTGCAACAGGAATTGTATTTTACAAAAACTTTTCACTCTTACAGAAATGGAAAGATTATATTATTATTCCGTGCTTGATAGTTTTTTTTTTAGAGCAGTATATTTTAAAAACACAACTACTTAAACCAGTTGCATTTGGATTTATGGTGTTTTATATTACATATAGCTTTAAATTTTTAAACAATTTTGGAAAATATGGGGACTTTACTTACGGGATTTATATATATCATTTTCCTTTGATACAATTATTTGTTTCCCTAGGATTATTTAATAAATATCCTTCTTTTCTTGTTTGTGTGCTCGTTTTAATGCTCACATTGGTATTGTCTATACTGTCGTGGTATTTGATTGAATTACCCTATTTATCAAAAAACAGAAGGCTTCGGCAAAAGAAACTATGGACATAAGAAAAGATTTATACAAAAAACTCGTTTTGTTTGAATATGTTTAGACAAATAAACAATAACCTTTTAATCAAAAAGTATTGATATAAATGTATTTTAAAACGCTAAAATTAAGTGTATCTAAGCAACTTACGATTGTTATGATCTTTTTGTTGCCAATGTCTAATTACTCTCAAGATTTTTCTGAATTTTGGGAGGGGTATTTCTCATACCTAAACATAATAAAAATCGCGGATGCCGGCAATAAGGTTTATGCCGCTGCAGAAAACGCATTATTTTCTTATAATCCAACCACTAACCAACTAGAAACAATAACGACACTTAATGGTCTTTCAGGAGAGTTCATCACTACCATACACTACAGCAGTGATTATCAATTGTTATTAATAGGATATCAAAATGGGTTGATAGAGGTTTTTAAAGAGTCTAACAATGATGTTCTGAAAGTTATAGATATTATAAACAAAACAACCATTCCACCCAACAATAAAAAGATCAACCATTTTAATGAACACAATGGGCTTGTATATATTTCGACCGACTATGGAATTTCCGTATATGATCTAGATAATTTGGAATTTGGAGACACTTATTATATTGGATTGAATGGAACTCAAACACCCGTAAATCAGACGGCGATCAAAAACAATGAAATTTATGCTAACTGTGCCGGAAATGGAGGTATAAAATCTGCGTCATTGAGCAATCCAAATTTGATCGATTTCCAGCAATGGACTACAATTGTAACAGGGAACTTTGTTAAATTAGTTGCAAATGAAGTGAACGTAATAGTCACGTCTTCTAATGCAGTGACCTCAAAAATAAATACAGATAATTCATTATCACAACTGTTTGTGAGTTCATCAGTGCCTAAGGATTTATATTTTTCAGAGGAATATCTTGTAGAAACACTTTCGACTAAAGTTAACTTTTACAATAGAGATTTTACCCTAGTTCATACCATCGTACCTACAACCGAGTTCCCAGCATCTTATTCGTGTACAATTGTCTTAGGAAGTCATGTTTTAATAGGGACTAGTAATAATTCATCCATAGGAAGCTCAGGTTTTGGAGTTTTAAGGACCACTTTAGTCAATAGCAATATATTTGAAGAAATTCACCCTGACGGTCCTTTGTTAAACACTCCTTTTTCTTTGGAGTTAACAAACAATGATCTTTGGCTTTCTTTCGGTGGGTACGGGCTGTTCTTTGAATGGGGAGGAGGGCAAAGTTCTACAGGAATGAGTAGATATCGTCAAAATGAATGGCGAAATATCACCTACGATTCGATAAGTTCAGAGGTAGCATTGCCAAATTTTTTATCCCACATCGCCGTCAATCCTTTTGACACAGAACAGGTTTTTGTAAGCTCATATTATTCGGGTTTAATAGAAATTAATAACGAAGTGGTTGTTAATATTTATAACGAAAATAATAGCAGTCTTGAACCTTTTGTACCACAACGCTATTTAACATCGGCTAGTAAATTTGATGATAACGGCGCCTTATGGGTTACAAATGGAAGGGTGCAAAAACCGTTAAATAAATTTGAAAACAATCAATGGACTTCCTATGATTTCACTCCTATAATTCCACAGCCTATTGGAGGTGAACTGGGTTTTAGCGATATAGTTATTGGGTCCGACGGTACCAAATGGATTGGGAGCTATAGGTCTGGTTTGATTGGTTTTAATGAAAACGGAATGCTGTTGAAAAACATAAAAGATAAAGATGTTGCCAACCTTCCGACAACCAAAGTAAAATCGTTAGCAATAGACAAAAACAATGTGCTTTGGATTGGTACCTATAGAGGACTCAGAGTACTGTATAATACCTCCAACTTTTTCTCAGAAGAAATTGTGAGAACCGAACCTATTATCATTCTTGAAGACGGTCTTCCACAAGAATTACTGTCGCAGCAATTTATTTCAGACATCATCGTTGATGGATCAAATAACAAATGGATTTCTACTGCAGACGCCGGAGTTTTTTATGTATCTTCAGATGGACAGAACACCATTCATCATTTTACAAAAGACAACTCCCCACTTCCATCAAATGGAGTTAATGCTATGGCTTTAGACTCCGAAAATGGGATTGTATACTTTGGAACGACTCGTGGTTTAGTTGCTTTTAAAACAGGTGGTTCAAGCACTAGTGAATCACTCGAGGAAGTTTATATTTACCCTAACCCTGTCCGGCCTGGCTTTAATATGGCAGAGGATAAAATAAAAATTAAAAATATCAGTGAGAATGTTAATATTAAAATAACAGATATTGAAGGCAATTTGGTTGCCGAGGCTCAATCAAATGTTAACCTGAGGTACAAGAACTATAACCTTGAAATTGATGGGGGAACAGCTTATTGGAATGGTAAAAATTTAGCAAATAATACAGTGGCTTCAGGAGTTTACTTAGTACTTTTCTCTGATTTTGACACCTTTGAAACGAAAGTTTCTAAAATAATGATCATTCGATAATGGTGGTCTCTACTAAAGCAATTGTTATATCAAAGATTAAATATAACGATAACGACCTTATTGTTAAATGTTATACAGCCCTTTGTGGAGTAAAAAGTTATGTAATTAAAAATGCCCTCAAATCCAAAAAAGGAAAGCTAAAGCCGGCCTATTTTCAACTGCTTACACTTCTTGATATTGAAGCTGAACATAAAGACAATCGCAGCTTGCATTATTTTAAGGAAGTTCGGTTGCACAAGCCCTATGAATCGCTTCATACCAATGTTTTAAAATCTACAGTCGTATTATTTTTATCCGAAATTTTATCAATGATTTTACAGGAAGAAGAAGCTAACCTCCCTCTTTTTGGATACCTTGAGACAACATTATTATGGTTTGATACGGTAGAAAAAACAGGAACATTTCATCAACAATTTTTAATGGGTCTGACAAAATTTTTAGGAATTAATCCAGATACTTCTAATGAACACCTTCCTTATTTTAACCTTGAAAACGGAAATTTTCAATATCAAAATGGAGCCCATTGTGTCACAGGATCAAAATTAGCACTTCTAAAACCATTTTTGGGCACAAAATTTGATACAACAATGTCTCAGGAATTAAACTCCTTACAAAAGCATGAATTACTCAATATGATTTTAGATTATTTTAAATTACATTTACATGCCTTTAAACACCCTCGATCGTTAACCATTTTGAATCAAGTTTTCAGTTAAGATGAATCGATTATTTATTTGTGTTTTCCTTCTTTTTATATTGAGCAGCTCAGCCCAGAAAGTTGTAGTGGTTGATGAAACCGATAATCTACCTATCCCAGGAGTTGCAGTTTTTAATGATCTTAAAACAATAACTGCAATCACTGATTTTGACGGCGTCGTAAATTTGACTGCGTTCAGTAACCAAGACAAAATTCAATTCCAACACCTTTCATTCCACAAGATTTCAATTTTAAAGACGGCGGTTCAAGATACTATTTATCTCTCTCCAAAAGCAACAAGCTTAAATGAGATTGTGATATCAGCATCCAAATTTGAGCAAAGTAAAAAAGAAGTTCCTCAAACTGTCATTAGCATCAGTTCCAAAGAGGTTCAATTGTTCAACCCACAAACAAGTGCCGATTTATTAAGTAGTAGTGGACGTGTTTTTGTCCAAAAAAGTCAATTGGCTGGGGGCAGCCCAATGATCAGAGGGTTTTCAACAAACCGATTGTTAATTACTGTGGATGGAGTTCGCCTTAATAATGCTATTTTTAGGGGAGGAAACGTTCAAAATGTATTATCAATAAACCCTTTTAATGTTGAAAATACTGAAGTTATTCTTGGTTCTGGATCTGTTATTTACGGAAGTGATGCCATTGGCGGAGTCATGAATTTTTATACAACAATTCCAAAGTTATCTGACTCTGCTACTCCAAATTTGACTGCACGAAGTACGGTTAGATATGCCTCTGCAAATAATGAAAAAACAGCCCACCTTGACTTCAACGTTGGGTTTCAAAAATGGGGGTTTCACAGCAGTGTGAGTGTCTCAGATTTTGGAGATTTAAAAATGGGAGCTCACGGACCTATTGACTACTTGAGCAACCATTATACCGAGTCTCTCAACGGTCAAGACATTATGGTAACTAATACCAACCCAAGTGTTCAGAAGTTCACTAATTTTCGCCAAATGCACCTTGCTCAAAAAGTGCTCTATAAAGTCAATGAAAACTTAAAGTTCGATTTTGGGCTTCATTATTCTACGACCTCAGACTACCCAAGATATGATCGTTTGTCTACCTACGACGATGATGGGGTCTTACACTATGCTGAATGGAATTATGGCCCTCAAGATTGGTTTCTTGCCAATTTACAAATGACCAAATTAAGTAGCCGTTCTAACTTATACGATAAAATTAAAATATCTACCGCGTATCAAAACTTTAAAGAGAGCCGAATCAATAGAAAGTTTAATACAGATACCCGTAAAATTGGTGAAGAAAATGTAGATGCAGTCTCCTTAAATTTTGATTTTTATAAATCACTTTCAGATACCTCTAATATATCTTATGGAGCAGAGTATATATACAACCGAGTTGGCTCATCGGCTTCTAAAATAAATATCAACTCCAATGCTTCTGAAGCAATTGCAACTCGTTATCCAAATGGCTCAAAGTGGCAAACGTTGGCAGCCTACTTGAGTCATAAGTACAAGCCGAATTCAAAGCTTACCCTTCAATCTGGAATACGTTATAATTACGTAACTATCGATGCTGACTTAACAGCTAATAACCAATTCTACCACCTTCCTTTCAAAGCGGCTGATTTACAAACAAGCGCACTCACAGGTACTCTTGGACTTAGCTGGAACCCAAACAACACCTTCCTTTGGAAATTAAATGCAACCACCGCTTTTAGAGCGCCAAACATTGACGATATAGGAAAAATATTTGACCCTCAAGATGGATTGGTTGTGGTGCCCAATAGCAATCTAAAGCCCGAATATGCCTATGGAGGAGAACTTGGGGTCACGGTTAATCTGAAAGAATCAGTAATTTTTGATGTTTCAGCCTATTACACTTACTTAGAAAACGCATTGGTTCGTAAGAGTTTTGAACTTCATGGCACATCAGTAATGGAATATGATGGAGATATGAGTGGGATACAGGCTATTCAAAATGCCTCTAAATCCTGGATTTGTGGATTTGAAGCAGGCTTAAAAATTCGATTTTCTAAAGCCTTTAAGTTTACGACTCAATACAGTTATGTAAATGGAGTCCAAGAAGAAACTCCAGGAGTTGAATTGCCAGTGAGACACGTAGCTCCTGTTTTTGGCGATGCCCATATTATTTGGAAAAATAAGAAGTTTCAAATGGATGGGTTTATAAATTACAATGGGTCTCTTAGTAGCTCAGATATTTCTACGGAACTAGCAGATTCTTTATTTGCATTAGACGCGCAAGGCAAGTCTTATGCGCCGTCTTGGTATAGCCTAAATCTTAGAACACAATATAATTTTAACAAGTCGCTTACCGTTGTCTCGGCCATTGAAAATATTACGAACCAACGTTACAGAACTTTTTCTTCGGGGATCTCTGCACCAGGAACCAACTTAATTTGTGCGGTCACCTATAAATTTTAAGGATGTATCAAACTCATAAAAGCTATACTATAGAGGAAGCCCTTTCTAAGCTTCAAAAGTATTGTGCCTATCAAGATCGTTGCCACAAAGAAGTTGAGCAAAAACTCAAACAGATGCGAATGATCCCTGAAGCCATTGAAATTATT